>CALCVR010000093.1 GCA_937905915.1 uncultured Eubacteriaceae bacterium | reverse complement strand
TTTTCCATGATCTTCCCCCGCCGCTTTTCCGCTTTGGGAGTAGGGACGATCCGTTTGAGACGGGCATCCTTCTCCACACTCTCCCGCTTAATAAAGCCGTTTTTCTCCATCAACTGAAGAATTCCTGTCACCGTGGATTTTCGGATGTGAAAAGCTTCCTCCAAATCCTTTTGATACACGTCTCTTCCCAACGATTCAAATAAAATGTAATTCAAAATATGCCTTTGAATGTGGGTTAAGTCGCTGTTCTCCTCCGATGTATTGTGCCTCTTGAGCTGATTGGATAACATGTGAATGAGTTTGCCCGTATTGATGGGACGTTCCTGTTCCGTTTCCTGTACCACTTACTCGCCTTCCTCTATGGTTCGTTTCCTAACGATTATAAGAATCTTTTAAATTTTTGTCAATTATGTCTTTCAAATTCTTCTTCTCTGCATAAAATTCATCAAAGTTTCAGCTTCTAATTCATCTATTGTGAAGAAATCCCACTGGTAAGCAATGCAAAAAAGGGCTGGAATTTGAATCCCAGCCCTTTTCTACTCATTTATGACCACTGAAAATTTTCTCGTCCGGCGCCTATTTCAAAATGATATTTGACAATACCCAAATCCACTTTGGAATAAAAACCTCCAGTAGATCTCACATTGACCTTATTTTCCTCAAGGCCAATGCAGAATTTTTGCTGATTGGTAGCGGTAGGAGCCAACATAGCTGCTTCCATCCCTTTTAAAAACCAAGCCGGTAAAGGCCCTTTCGCTTCATATAATTCTCTCATGGGTTTTGATTTGTGAGCCGCACCCTGTGTCTTTCCATATCCCAAAGCAATGACACAGCGCAATTTTTCCCCCTGCCCCACCAGATGCTTGACCTTGCGTTTGCCAAATGTCATGGCCACCCAACAGGTATTGAGTCCTAACCGTTGGGCTCCTATAACCAGTCGCTCACCATAATAACCCAGTCTTTCATCCAAGTCCTCCGAGGTTTTTCCGATGAGGGCCACATAATTGCTCACACCGGTGAACTTTCCATAATGAGCCATGATGCTGTCAAACGCCTTTGGCTCATTGACGACCAATTGAAGATGCAAATTCCCCTCTTTATTGCAGGAGCCTATTTCGGACTGAATGTGTTCTAATACTTCCCTTTCTATGGGGCGAGATGTATACTGTCGCACAGAATGACGGTTTTGAATAGCTTCCCATTGATTCATGGCGCCTTCCCCCTTATGCGTCAAAAAATACCGGTTTTCTGCCTGTTATCATACTCCTATTTTTCCTAAATAGCAATCGATCATCCATTAAAACAGGCGGCCTAGCTCTGTGCTAAACCGCCTGTTTTGATTGGTATTCTAACCCATGTCGGTGGGAAAAGAATGTCTTTTTTACTTAAACCACTATCGCTGGATGCGGAAGGCGCTGAAATCAGGATAGGTAGCGCTGTCACCCAATTGTTCTTCAATGCGCAGCAATTGATTATATTTAGCGACGCGTTCACTGCGGCTGGGGGCGCCGGTTTTGATCTGGCAAGTATTGAGCGCCACCGCAAGGTCGGCGATGGTAGTATCCTCCGTCTCACCGGAACGATGGGACACAATAGCGGTATACCCCGCCTTATGCGCCATATGAATGGCCTCCATGGTCTCAGAAACCGAACCGATCTGATTGAGTTTGATTAAAATAGAATTGCCGCATTTTTGTTCAATTCCCTTGCTGAGACGCTGGGTATTGGTGACAAACAAATCGTCTCCTACCAGCTGGACTTTACCGCCTAATTCCTTGGTCATCAGCTGCCAGCCTTCCCAGTCCTCTTCATCCAAACCATCTTCAATAGAATAGATGGGGTATTTGTCACACAGCTGTTTCCAATGCTCTACTAGTTGGGCTGAGGTAAATTTTTTGCCGCTCTTAGGCAGCAGGTATTCCCCCTTCTGGCCGCTTTTCCACTCACTGGATGCAGCATCCATAGCCAATACAAAATCCTTACCAGGTTGATATCCTGCCTTTTCCACAGCATCCAAGACGACTCTAATAGCATCCTCATCGCTGGCCAGGTCGGGGGCAAAACCGCCTTCGTCACCTACAGAAGTGGCCAACCCCTTTTCCTTCAGCAGAGACGCTAAAGCATGGAATACCTCGGTGCACCAACGCAGTCCTTCGGCAAAGCTGCTGGCTCCGGCCGGCATAATCATAAATTCTTGAACATCTACTGTATTGGCCGCATGAGCACCGCCGTTTAAAATATTCATCATGGGAACCGGCAAGCGGGTACCGTTGACGCCGCCTAAGAAACGATAAAGCGGAATATCCAATGATGCAGCGGCAGCCTTGGTGCAGGCGATGGATACAGCTAAAATAGCATTGGCCCCTAATTTGGATTTATCCGGAGTACCATCCAATTGGATCATTGTTTTATCAATGGCATAAATGTCGGATGCATCCATACCCTGTAACGCTTCGTTGATGATGGTGTTGATGTTTTCTACCGCTTTTAAAACGCCCTTTCCGCCAAAACGTTTTTTATCGTTGTCTCTAAGTTCCAACGCTTCAAATTCTCCGGTAGATGCGCCACTGGGTGCCGCACCTCGGCCAATGGTTCCGTCTATTAGAATAACTTCAGCCTCTACTGTGGGATTCCCGCGGGAATCTACAATCTCCCGGCCGACAATTTTTTCAATTTCCAAATAATTCATAACTGTCATCCTTTCTGTTTGATCCTCAATGGATTGTCCATCGAGATCCTATCGTCTTTAGCATGCCAAAAAGCACCAGTGACATACCTCTTTTGTTTACAATTTCCATAATCCCAATCTATTTTCTTTGAGAAGTCAAGGCCATGACTCTATTTTTTCTTATTGTAAAAAGATAGGGAACACATCTCAATGTGTTCCCCTGTCTTTTTAGTGCCTGTCATGAAAACATATGAATTCACTGTCAAATCAAAACAAAATGTTATTTTTTCTTATAAATTTACAGCAAGTATTTTGCCGCCAGTTCCTTTAATTCTCCCATATGGTTCGCTTGCCAGGAGGCATAGCTTTCTCCCGACTGCTGCACCCTTTCTCCCAGCTGTACCAAGAATTCAGGGATGTCCTGTGCCAAAACAGCACCTAGGTCTTCACCGAATGCTTCTTCTCCCATGGTATCCGATCCGCCGATATGGAGGGTAAAAATAGGCTTGGGGACGCCGTCTACCGGTTTCATGCCTCCCCGGAATCCAATGGCGCCGATTTGATGGGCGCCGCAAGAAGACGGGCATCCCGAGATATGAACCTGCGGCAGAGCCCCGCCGGCAATGCCGGCCTGACGAACGGCCTCCACACAAGCCGCATACAAGGCTTGGGAATCTCCCACGCCCTGTTGGCACACCGTTCCACCGATGCAGGCAACAGAACATTCAAACTGGTTTTCCGCACCGCCAGCCGTCGCATCCAGCACTTTTTGTGCTTCCTGGGCCGTACAATTGATGATATACAAGGTTTCATCCGGGGCGATGCGCAGTTCCACATCCTCCATATCCTGGATGGCGTCGTAAATCTTTCTCAGGGATGCTACTTCCAATTTACCTCCCAATGGATGGTACCACACCGAAAATAGTCCCGGTTGTTTTTGTGACACCACGCGATTGGCTTCTAATTGCCCTTCCCCTTGTTTGGTAACGGGAATGGCTTTGGGTGCAATGTCCAGCCCTCCCGCCGCCAACGCTGCTTTGACATTTTCAGTATAGGCTTCCACATACCCCTCTTTGCCCAATGTATCCTGCATATAGCGGGTGCGGGCCTTGGAGCGGACAGTATAATTGCCATGGGCCATAAAGGTATCCACCATGGCTTTGATATAATACAGGGTCTGGTTTGGATCAACGCCTTCGGCTACCTTTAATCCCATCTTAGGATTGGAACCGAGTCCTCCTGCACTGTAGACTGTAAAAGTGCCGTCGGCATTGGCGACAAAACCCAGATCCCGGAAAGTGGCATGGGTTTCATTTCCTGCGCCATTGGAAAAGGCCACTTTTAATTTACGGGGCAGTTTAATCTTCCCGATGAGGCCCAATAGATAGTCTCCAGCCTCCTGGGCATAGGGTAAAATATCAAAGGCCTCTCCCACCTGTACGCCCGACAAGGGGGATGCCATGATATTGCGGGGAAAGTCCCCTCCTCCGCCTCGGCAAAAGATGCCGGCTTCCAATGCTTCCTCATAGATTTTGGGAATGATCTCCCCTTCCAGCCGATGGAGCTGGATGGTTTCACAGGTGGTTAATTTGGCAAAGGGGATCTCATATTTCTCCATGGTATTTACCAAGAAGCTGAGCTTTTGTTTTGAGACGCGCCCTGCTGTCATACGCAGACGAAGCATCCCGCTGGAGCCTCCCTTTTCCGCATAACTGCCGAATCCGCCGGAGATACCTTTGTAATCTTGTTTGGACATCTCTCCGCCAAAAAAGGCTTTGGCTGCCTTTTCAAACTGCTCTGATTCCCCAGCAAATCTCTCTTTGTAATCTGTCATAGGGTCATCCTCCTTTGCTATTTTCCCATATGATACTTAGTATGATACATGATCTTCTTTAAAATTGCAAAGGGTATCCCAACATGTAAAAAAACTTCTTGACTTTTTCCTTGTCCTGTGCCATACTCTAAAAAACATTTAACCGATTAGTTAAATGTTTTGGCGGGGAGGGATGCTTTTGAAATTACAGAAAACGCTTCAGGCATTGTCTGATCCCATCCGCCGCCAGATCTTAACCAATCTCAAACAAGGCAGTTTATCGGCGGGTGAGATCGCAAGTCAATTTGATGTGTCCGGCCCTGCCATTTCCCGACATCTATCCATTCTCAAGGACGCTGAATTGGTACGGTGCCAACGCAATGGTAAATTCCTTGTGTATGAGGTAAATCTTAGCGTTTTGGAGGAAGTTCTCCAGTGGCTGACCGACTTAAAGGAGTGAGATGAATGAAACATCTTGTGAAGAGAAATATCTCCTGCTGGATTCTGATTGCTGTTATGATTGTAATAGGAATTTCCTTGTATGCTTTTCTGCCCGATCAGATTGCCATTCAATGGAATGGGCAGGGGGTTTCCAACACCGCCCCTCGCATCTTTATCTTTTTCTTTCCTCTTCTGGCCGCCGTTCTTTTGATCTATCATCAGCGCCGGGTGCAAAGCAGGGAAAGCAGTCCGAATCTCGATCATATTCCTTTGCTGCTATGCATTCTTTTTTTAGGATGTCAATTGTTAATTGGCGCCAATGCTATCAATATCTTTTCTTTATCGGAAGGGATTCCCTCTTTAGTCCAAACTATTTTAATGTTATTTTTAGGCGCTATCTTGGTCTTTTTGGGCAATCGTATGCCAAAAATCCCTAAAAACTTTTATTGTGGTGTGAAAGCATCCTGGGCTTATGCCAGCGACGATCTTTGGACTAAAACGCAGCGGTTTGCCGGTAAAGTATGGCTAATCGCCGGGATTTTTTTGATGTTGATGGCCTTCATTCCATGGAACATGAAATCGGTTATCATTCCTATTGTCGTCTTGGCAACATTTCTCCTTCCTCGGCTTTACAGTCAAAATCTCTACGCCAAATCAAATCATCTCGAGCGATAAGATTTCTATTGCAATAAAAACCCCCTGGTTGGACCATTGGCCCAGCCAGGGGGTTTTTCTCTAAGAACCGCGATTATTTGGTAATGATAATGCTGCACTCAGCACTCTGAGGCAACCAGTTGCCGTTTACATCGGCAGCGCGGAAGCTGAGAATTCGGAATCCGGCACTACCTACCGACAATTCCAAAGTCCAAGTGCGTTTGTCACCTTCATCGACGTAGCCTACCTGCTTAAAGCTAATGGCTTTGCCATTTTCGTTGACAATCTTGATCTTGTCAATGGAAGTACTAGTGACAACTTCGGCTGTAAAGGTTTCGTTCATCTTAGCCTCATTGACATTAAAGTTTGCCTCGTAAATATAGGGCGTAACTTCAGTATCAATGGGAAGATTGCCAACTACCACGCTATCAGTGGCATTGGTAGTAACCCATACGCCATTTTGACGGGCCTTCAAGCCAAAGGTACGGTCTCCGGTGCTGCCTACCTTGACTGTCATGGTCCAAGTTTTCTTTTCACCGTCAAATACGCTGGACAGTTTAATCGGCGAAATAGCTTTGCCACGCTCATTGATCACCGAGATATTGTTGACATCCTTGGGAGTAGTGACCGTGACGGTCATTTCCTCGTTCACCTGATAATAGTCCTTATCAAAGCTCACGGTGAACTCTCCTACCTGAGCTTGTTCCTCCACAGTGACTTGGATAGAAGCAGTCAAGTCATTGGGATTGGTGATTCCTTCCGGCAGCGCCAGGGTACCGGTAAGAGTGTATGTGCCGGCGGCATTGGGATTATAATCCCCCTGCTGCCACTGGACTTCCACGCTCTTTGTGGAACCGTCGGCCAATGTGACATCCACAGAAGAGGGCAAAGCCAATGCTTCAAAGGCTGTACCGTAGGCGACTGTTTTGGCTTCCAAATCAGCCACCGATTGGATAGCCACATCTTCACTCTTGAGGCCGCTCAGCTCAAAGTAGTCAAAGTTGCCAATGTATGGGTTGGAAGCGGGAGTGGTACCGCATAGCACCAGATAAATTTCCTGCTTGCCGGTGACAGGCTTGGTCAGGTTGACGCTAGCGTCCCCGTATGTACTCCAGTTGCTTCCGGTTGCAGGGGTCTTGACTGTGCCGATCAGCTCTCCATCGGGAGCACCCAAGCGAACCTCCACATAAGCGTCGCTCTTGCAGCGACCGGAGTTGTTGACATAGTGGATGGACATTTGATCCAAGACGGCAGAACCTGCATCCACAGTAAAGTGCAGCCAGTCGCCCGGGAAGGTATTGGCCACTACGGTACCAGTGCCGCCTCCCTCGGTCTTCATGGCGCTGTCTTTCCAGTCGGCACGGTCTTCAAACTGCACGCGCTGGACTTCCTTTTCAGGGGCCTGGCCTTTGACAAAGGTGAAGTTATTGAAGTTGCCAATCCACGGAAGGGCGCTGGTATGGGTACCTCTCATGATAAAATACACATCGTGCTGGCCTGTGATAGTCTTATCCAAATCGCCTTGTACATCCACAAAAGTTCCCCAGGAGTTGGCTGTAGGAGGTGTTTGGATTACGCCGGCCAGTTCGCCGTCCACAGAATCCAGACGGATTTCCACGCGGGTGTCAGCCGGGCAGCGGCTGGCGGCGGCGGCATAGCGGATGGAAAGTGCTTTTGCACCCTCACCGAATTCAACGTTGTTAAATTTGACCCATGAACCGCTGGTGGTGCCGGCCAAGACTGTACCTCCGTCGCCGCCTTCGGTTTTAAGCTGACCGCCCGACCATTCATCATAGTCCTCGTGTTCAATGGTTGTATAGGCATCTCTTTGGTAATCAAACTGGAACCAGGCGAAATTAGCAATGTAAGGATTGCTGTCCGGAGTAGTACCGCGCATTATGAGATAAACATCCTGGACACCTTTGATGGTCTCATCCAGTTTGCCGGTAACTGTACCGTAGATGCTCCAATTATCTCCAGTGGCCGGGATATTGATTGTACCAACCAATTTCCCGGTTTCCGAACCAAGGCGTACTTCGATTTTAGCATCGCTCTTGCAGCGTCCGGAATTGTTGGCATAGCGGATGGACAACATATTGGCGCCGTCGCCAAAGTCCATATCCTTATAAGCAATCCAGGCGCCGGGATAGGTGCCGCCCACATTGCGGATGGTTTCACCTTCGCTGGTGGTGGAGTTTTCCACTTTCAGGCTGCCAGCTGACCAGGTGCTATAGTCCTCGGCTTCCAAACGCTGGAAGGGATCGGCAAAGGTGATATCACCGAGGTTTTTTACGGTAATCACATCGGAAATTTCTTCTCCTGCGGCGTTGAGAATAACCAAATTCAACTTGTCGGTGCTGGCAATGCCGCCGACGGCATCATACAGATCGATGTATTGGGTATAGGTGTTCCATCCGTCAGAACCCAAAGCCACATCTACCTTTTTGTCCAACTTGGTCTGCCCATTCTCGTCCTTAACGATAGCAGAAATGGTAACCTTATTACCCTCTTTGTCGCTATAGGCCGGAAGCGTTACCTTGACGTTTTGGCCTCCTTTGCCCATTTGAAGGGTAGGGTTGGACACCACCACTTGACCGGTGATATCCTCAGTCTGGTAAAGCTCAAAGCCGTAGATGCGGGCAACATCATTGCCAGTGGGCTGGCGGGTAGGAGCCGTAATGTTAAGGCGTACATACTGGGTGTAAACGGGGCGGATATGGCCTGTGTAGCTATCCAACGGATTTTCTTCTACACTGTCTACCGTGACCCATTCGCCGTTTTGATCCATGACTTGGATCTGCCAATCACCGGTATTATAGTCATCGCGTTCTCCGCCAAATCCGGCGTTTTTCACTACATAGGTGTCGATGACTTTGGGTTCACCCAGATCCACTGTCAGCCACTTAGTACCGCCGGTGGTATCGCACCATTTGGTGGTATCATCGCCATCTACAGCCATCGAAGCTGCCTCATTGCTGCTATTTTGACCGCTGGCTGTGACAGCTGCTCCCTTTGCCAGATCTTCTGTGCCAAATGGGGTAACCACAGGAGTCAAAGTCAGATCTTCATCGGGCATACTGAATGGAAGCGCCTTGATAGGTTCTTCCGTCAGAACCTTTCCAGACGACGTCGCCTACTTGGCCCTTGTAGTTGATGCTGACAGGATTACCGGTGCGATATTCACCAGATCCAGTGATCAGTTCGGCATCTACACCTTCCACCGTCAAGGTATGAACGGCAGCTTCTTCTTTTTCCGGGTACAGTACGCTTGCGCTAAAGGATTCTGGGGTCTCATTGGTCTGAGCAGTCGCCGCAGCCACAATCAGGTTGGAATCGTCAGGCAGGGTAATGCTGGTGACACCCTCGGGGATGTCGATGGTATAAGTAAACAGATAACCGTGTTTATTATAACGGTCGCCGGAAGCCTGGTGGGTATGGTCAAACAGCAAGCCGATATCGTCCCGCTTGATCCCTCCGTAACGGTTTTGACAATATTGATCCCATTGTCCCACATATTCCCACATATTCTGGACGCTGATGGTCTGGGTCTGGTCGCCAACTTGGATGGTAAAATCAGCATCCCCGCCTTGGGAACCGGCCAACAGATTGAGTTTTGTAGTGCCTTCCGGCAGAGTAATGGTCTGTCCAGCCGCCTGGACGGCATTGTTCTGGCCGTCCTTGACCGAACCTAGCTGATAGGTTACGCCGCCGCTTACAACGCTTTCGGGGAATAGTTCAGCTGCAAAGGTATATCCATCGGCACCAAATCCGCCATCCGCACGGTTGGAGTCAAAGCTGGCGATATCCTTATTAAATTGGCTGCTCAAATCGATAGACTGATAGGCAGGAGTCTCTGCCGAGGTATCTTTATCCTTCAGGGTGATGGCAAAGGTCTTGGGCGTGTAGGCGCCCATGTCGAATACCAATTTGCCGTCCACTAATTTTGCAGTGGAATCGGACACTGTAGTCTCGTAGCCGTTTGTCTCTCGGATGCTCTCAATGCCGTCGCCCATGGTCAAAGTAACGCCCTTTGCTTCCTTGCCATACAGCTCCTGGACACGGACGATAATCTCATCGGTATCCTCTGCTTTCTTAATGGCCTTGATCATAGCTTGATCGGTGTTTAGGCTTGCAAAGGAGAATTCACTGCCCATGGCGCCTTCGTGAGAAACGGTCTGCACTGCCGTCATGGGTTGATTGAGATTCTGAGCCATGTACTGGGATTTTCCTTCTCTCCAGTCGCCGGTATGGCCCATGATAGAGTAGGTAAAGCGGTTGTCGCCAAAATCACGGCGGTCAACTTTGGATCCGTTGCGCTCCTTCTCCGGCACATGGAACAGGCTCAGGCGCAAAGTATTGTCGTCCGGCTTATCCCAGCCGTATTTGCTGTCGTTCATGATGGTAACGCCGTAGGATCCGTCCTTATCGGTGAGATCGGCCCATTGTTGGCCTACCATCTCGTACTGATATTCATCATCGGTATCGCGTTCAATGGTACCGAGGCCCAGATCCCAAGTGGCGTTCTCATTGGACACGGTCACTGGGAACGCAGCCTTCATATAGGAGGAGCGCTCACCATACATGACCTGATTATCCACATCCACGCGATCCTCGCTGTCGCCAATGGAAAGCTCGATGGTCTGTGAATAAGAGGAAGCGCGATGGGTGCGTTCTACCTTCAAGGCGACACGGACAGGGCCATTTTCCTCAATGCTAACCCTCAGGTTATCGTTACCCACTTCGGATTCTACACCGTCCTGCCAGTCAGCCATGCTGATCTCCCAAGCTCCATAGTTGGAAACGTGATTGCCGAACTGCTGCAAGGTAATGGGGGCTTCCAGAATCTCTTTGTCGTTTTCTTTGTCATAGATGCTGGAGATATCGCCGTTTTCATTGATCTCTACACGATAGCGGTTGTTCTCCAAGGTGTTTTCCGTGATGGAAAGACCGGTATCCATATCGCAGGGGCTGTCCGACGGCCTTACATTATAAACACTGTAGCCGTTGGAGGGAGCTGATCCCAAGAACAGCACCTTCACTTTGTTGCCGTCGGTGGACAGAACTTGGGAAGGTACTTCCTTACCAGAGGCATCGTAAACGCGGACATACTCCGACGCTTCCTCCAGGATGACCTCTGCTTCCACCGGCTCGTTGCGATCCATGGAAACCGGATTGTTGACCACTACCGGTACACCTTCAGACACTCTCGTATCCATAGTGGAAGCTACGCCGCCGGCTGCTATTTCATACTCTTCAGCAAATTGATTCAGGGCGATGACATAGTCGTTGGTGGCCTCCTCATACACTTGTGCGGTAGAGGTGCCGGGCAATACGTCGTGATGCTGGAGAGCGATCACCCGTTTCCAAGCATCCTTGAGCTTCTGGGCCGGGTACTCATTGACGCCCAGCCATGCAGCTGCCGACGCCGAACGTTCCGTCCGATCGGCCAACAATTCACTCTTACGGTTTAAGTATTTCTGGAGGGCTTGTCCGGTCCAAGTACCGCTACCGTGCCATCTCATCTGCAATTCGCCTTGATACTTCTCAAGCGCATTTTTCTCAGCCTCGGTCATCTCCTCCACCATTTGAGCATTGGTGGCGCTGATGACCTCAAATAAGCCGTCGGTATCGTTGTGGGACATGGCCTCCACTAAGTTCTTGACCTTACTCTCACCCACACTTCCGCCTGAATCGCCGGCGCCGTAGAATTTCAGGCGGCGGGCGATGTCGTTTTCGCCCAGACGATCCCCGTAGGGACTAAGGATGTTGTTCAGCCAAGTCTGGCCTGTGGATCCGGTGTTAATGTCGCTGGGGAAACCGCTTAAGTAGCTTTCACAGTTGAGCTGGGCGACGATGCTGGAACCATCAGGCCCCACCCAGTTTCCTAGATCAAAGGGCAGATAATTGTCGTTGCTCCACTTGAGCTTATTGCCGGAAAAGCTGATAAGGCCCATATGAGCTGAAATAGAGGGCAGGGCATATCCGTATCCAAAACAGTCCGGCAGGGTAATGTCTGTATCTACAACACCAAGCTCTTCTTCAAACAGCTTGTTGCCGTACAGGATATTGCGCATCAGCGCTTCTGGGGATGGGACATTGACGTCGCCGTTTTCATAAACCGCGCCGCTGGGGTACCAACGTCCGGTTTCTACCCACCCCTTCAGCTCTTCAAACAAATCCGGGTAATACTGTTTCAGAAGATCGTAACGGTAAGCCCCCTCGAAGTTCATAACAAAATCCGGATATTTTTCCAGCAGTTTAAAATTATCCCGAAATGAATTGGGGATATAGCTTTTGATCGATGTTTCCAAAGTCCAGTTCCAGGCGGTGTCGAGATGAGAGTTTGCCACTGTATACAGCTTTGGTTTCGACTTTTCCGCCGTTTCTTCCGCCGAAGCGGACACGGCAGGAATTGCCGTGGTGGCCAACACTGACAGAC
>CALCVR010000092.1 GCA_937905915.1 uncultured Eubacteriaceae bacterium | reverse complement strand
GTTTCTCGTCTTGATGCTCATACTCTTCCGATGAGAGATTTAGGTATGGGGTAAGTTCAATTGTAACAGAAAAAGTCTGCTTATCCTGTGACTCAAAGTCAACTGTCAAAGAAGAAGCCTCATTCATCAATCCTTGAGTTAATTTGTAGCAGTAGCATACCACGTTTTCACTTTCTAGCACTCGTGTCGGTTCGCCTATGAGATCGTCTATTTCTTCCTGGTATTCCAATCGAGCAAACGTAAATTTATAGCCTTTTGGAATATACAAAAAATTAATGGGAATACGAAAATTTTTTAAACACTGATAGAATTGTTTCTCTTTGCGGATATCTATCAACATTGTATCAACTAATCCCTCCGGATGATCACTATCTTTAAAATACATGACATTAATCTCATCATTGGTTGTTTTTTCTTCTAAAGCTTCTGCCTCTATCTGTCCCTGTTTTACAGCAGGATCAGTTGACCTTTATTCAGAAGTTTCCTCACTTGCCTCCTGGCTTTGTTCTTCAGAGGATGCATCATTTTTTGTCACTTGACTCTCTCCTTGAATAATCACTGTACTTACTTCTTCATTTGCTAACGATGCCGCCCCGCTGGTTTCATTCCCGGCCATATCATTGCCCGCCAGAGGAAGGACGCTGCTTCCCGGGTCAACCCATTTGCCCTGGCTGAAATTGGCGATGGCAATGACTGAGATCAAGCTGACCACTACCAAAAGCGAAACGGCCATGACGGCAACTTTTCGCAGCGGCGCCACTTCACAACGATTGCTTTTTTCCCGGAGCACAACGGAGGCAATGTCATATTCCGGCGTCTCAATCGATTCAAATGCTCGTTTGATGTCCTGCTCATCACGATCCATCATCATTTTTGCTCCTCCAATCTCGCGTAGTATTCATTGGTTTCCTTTAAGTATTTTGCCATTGCCTTTTTGGCCCGTTCAAACTGTTTTCGCAATGCCGCCTCCGACTTGTTGTGAATCTTGGAAAGTTCTGCATAAGACTGTTCCTCAATGATCCTGCCATACAGCAGTGCGCGATCGGATGCCGATATCTTTCGCAACGCTCTCTGGCAATCTTCACTTATATGATCTGACGTTTGGTGCGATGGGACTTCAAAAAACAGCAGTTTTCTCTTTCGGACCATGTCGATGCAGGTGGTATAAGCAATGCGCCTCAACCAGGCTGCCATAGAAGTCCCCGGCCGAAATGCCTTCCTTTGATCGTAAGCTTTGAGAAAGGTCATCTGAACGGCATCCTGCGCCTCATGGTAGTCGCATAAGATCTGATGACAATAGCGAAGCAGTGCGTGCCCATACTGGTGGATGATTTCTTCTAAAGCTTCTTCAATCCCCTCCTGAAATGCCGCTTCTAAATTAAAGAGCTTCATTGCTACACCTCCTGTTTTCTTTCTTCCCTTCAAAAGCCTTTCACTCTATAAACGAATTTCAAAAGTATTTTGTGACATATTTTTAATTTTTCTATCTTATTTAAATAATTTTATTGCTTTTATTCTAGTTTTCAATAAGCTGTGAAAATTGTCCTCATCGATTCTCTTTTTATCTTCTTATATTTTTGTTTTTCATTATCAATATTTATTATTATGTAAAAGCAAAATTCGGTTTTATTATCTATTAATTCACCTAAAACATTATCTTATATTACCAAAAAACCTTTTAATGGGTATTGTTGCTTAATTTATTCTATTTTCAAATCAATAAAATATTAAATTATGCTATCCCTCTTTGTTGACTTTCCAATTTCACCATGATATACTAGATTTGTTGTGTGTAACGTCTAAAAACAAAGGCAAAATACACATATTTTTGTTGTGAAAGGAGGCAATATGACCGTTTAACCCCACTTGAAATTTGTTTTGAGTAAGTAGGAGGATGTGACATGAAACTGAAGAAGTTGACTGCTCTGGTTTTAAGTCTAGCTTTGATCATGGGAATCTTCGCTGTAGCGGTTACAGCTGCTGGTTCTGTACAAAGCGTCCAACTGGATCAGAGTACCATTACCTTGGACGTTGGGGAAGTTGGTCTGCTGAAAGCTACCGTTACCCCTGGCGACAATACCACTGCTAAAGTGAACTTTACTTCCACCGATCCTTCGGTTACCATCGGCGATGTCGTTTATAACGACGCCACTGGTGAAACCACTTTAGCTATTACCGGCGACCATGCCGGTACTGCTACCATCATCGCCATCTCGGAAGACGGTTTTAAAACCGCTACCTGTGCTGTTACAGTGAAGGAGAAACTTGGCGAGGGAGAAGTCGTCAACCACACTTTAAAAGGCGGTACCGTCACTTGCAGCGATACTACCTCTCCTGTGAATGAGCAGCCCGCAAAAGCCTTCGACAACAAACGGGATACCAAATGGTTGGTATTTACCGACAAAGCTTGGATCCAGTTCCAGTTTAACGACGGTAATCGTTATGTGGTTGATCACTACGCTTTGGTGTCGGCCAACGACGATGATATCCGCGATCCTGTGGATTGGCAGTTCCTGGGTTCCAATGACGGCATCAATTGGGATGTGCTGGATACCCAATCTGAT
>CALCVR010000091.1 GCA_937905915.1 uncultured Eubacteriaceae bacterium | reverse complement strand
TTGTGAGCCTGGCCAAAGGATTGGGGGGCGGGCTCCCCATAGGAGCCGTTTTATTTGGTGAGAAATGCGCCGATGTCCTAGGCCCGGGCGATCACGGAACTACCTATGGCGGAAATCCTGTAGCCTGCGCCGGCGCCCAAGTGGTGCTCTCCAAGCTGACCGATTCCTTTCTCCAAGATGTGGAACAAAAAGGGCAGTACATCACCCAAAAGGTTCTGTCCATGCCCAAGGTCAAAAGTGTGGAAGGCAAAGGCCTTATGTTGGGCGTCACGGTGGATGGGGACAGCAAAGCCTTGGCCGCCGCTTGTCTCCAAAAGGGGCTTATGCTCTTAACCGCTAAGGAAAAGCTTCGGATGCTTCCCCCTCTGACCATCTCTTATCCGGAAATCGATCAAGCATTGACCATATTAAATGAGGTGTTATGTATATGAATCATCTGCTCAAACTACTGGATCTCTCCACAGAGGAAATTATGGAGCTCCTCAATCTGGCTGATCAGCTCAAATACGAACAAAAACACGGTATGAAACACCCTTATCTGGAAGGGCAGACCCTGGGCATGATCTTCCAGAAGTCCTCTACCCGTACCCGCGTCTCTTTTGAGGTGGGTATGAGCCAGTTGGGGGGAACCGCCTTGTTCCTCTCCAACCGGGATCTCCAAATCGGCCGCGGCGAACCGGTCCAGGATACGGCCCGGGTACTCTCCCGGTACCTGGACGGCATCATGATCCGCACCTTTGCCCAACAAGAGGTGGAAGATCTGGCTACTTATGGCAGCATCCCTATTATCAACGGCCTTACGGATTTCTGCCATCCCTGCCAGGTGCTGGCCGATCTTATGACGGTGCGGGAGCATAAAAAACGTCTGGAAGGCCTCAAGATGTGCTACATCGGCGACGGCAACAACATGGCAAATTCCCTCATTGTCGGTTGTCTAAAAGTTGGGATGCAGGCATCCATTGCCACACCGGACGCTTATCAGCCGGATGCTTCCGTACTAGAATTTGCCAAAGGTTATGGCGGCGCTTTTCTTCTCACCAATGATATCCGGAAAGCCGCTAAAGACGCCGACGTCATTTTTACCGACGTTTGGGCCTCCATGGGGCAGGAGGAGGAAGCGGAAGCGCGCCGCAAAACCTTTGCCGGATACCAAGTCAATGAAGGACTTCTCTCTCTATGCGCCTCCGATGTCATGGTGCAGCATTGCCTGCCTGCCCACCGGGGAGAGGAAATCTCCGCCGAAACCTTTGAAAAGCATGCCGGTGAAATCTTTGACGAGGCGGAAAATCGTCTCCATGCCCAAAAGGCCGTGTTGGTCAAGCTGATGAAAAAATGATCTTTTATTTGGTCAGAATACTTCTTGTTTCCTGTTCCATGAGGATGTTACAATCGTCTTAATCATCTAGGCAACTCCAAGTTGATAAAGGGGGATTTTTAGATGAACTGCCCATTTTGCGGCGCAGAGATGCAAAAAGGGAATATCGTAACGGAAAATAGCGTAGGCCTTTTCTTTTTGCCTCCCGAGAGTTCCATCGGCTTTTGGTTTGAAACATCCCGCACTATTGAGAAAAAAGGCGGCATTGTCCTGGACGGCCCCTATCAATTCCGAACCAATCATACTGAATTGCCGGCTTTTTTGTGCGCGGCATGCCGGAAGGTCATCCTCGATTACTGAGAGGGGAGCAAAGATACTTTTTGAAATTTAGATGTCTCTGACTGGATGAAGTCGTAAAAATAAGGAAGCAGGCCAAGTATTTTTCACTTGGTCTGCTTTTTTGTAAAAATGAGGTAAAGAATTTTTGAAAAACAAGGTCTTTTCCAATTGACTTTGTTCTAAATATAGAGTATGATGGATAAATATGAACATTATGTAGGATTTTAAGGAATTGATGGCTATGGGCTAAAACAGCCTGGATAGCCATTTTTAATGTTTGGTATTTTCTCTTTTGTAAAACAGCTTGTGATTTTGGGAAGAACGGGGTTTGATATGAAAAAGGGACTTGTAGCTTTATTGCTGGTAACGCTTCTATTTACTTTGATGGCTGACTTTGGCGGAAAGGACAGCATTGTCATTTGTTCGTCCGCCGAGCAATTCCGCAACGACAGCCTTCAAGAAAAGCTCAACGAAAAGTTTCCCCAGTATAACGTCATTGTGATGTATATGCCCACCGGTAAAACCGCTGCCAAAATTCTCACCGAAGGAAAAAATACGGAGGTTGATATTTTGGTAGCACTTGAAACTGGATATTTGAAAAAAATCGAAAACAGCCTGGCCGATATCTCCGGAAAAAGCAAGCTTCAGTACATCGATGGATTAAGCCCTGAAAATCACGATAATCGATGGGTAACTTGGGAACGACAGGCTGGCGCTATTATCGTAAATCGAGAAGTTTTAGAAAAATATGGGCTAGAGGCTCCTAAAACATATGAGGATTTGCTCAAACCGGAGTATAAAAATCTCATCGCCATGCCGGATCCCAAGTCCAGCGGCACCGGGTATTTCTTCTATAAAAATTGGTCTAACACTTTGGGCGACGATGAAGCTCTGGCTTATGTAGACAAGCTCCATGAAAATTTAAAGCAGTTTACTGAATCGGGTTCTGGCCCCATTAAGATGCTGACCCAAGGCGAAGTGGCAGTTGGATTGGGCTTGACCTTCCAAGCAGTCAGCGAGATCAACAAAGGCCAGCCTTTTGAAATGATTTATCCTCCCACCGGTTCCCCCTACTCGTTGACCGGTACCGCCATCATCGACGGGCACGAAAACAAGCGCGGCGTCTCTGAGGTATTCGACTACATTATCAATGAGTTCCTGGTTTACGATAAAGAAAATTTCTCGCCGGAACTGGTTCTTAAAAATCAGAAGAACCACATTTCCAACTATCCGCAAAACATCCAGTATGCCGATATGGCTGGAATTGAAGACGTTGAAGAGAAAGAGAGGCTGCTTTCCCTATGGAAGTATTAAAACCAAAGCTTTCCGTGCGCAATCTCTGCAAAAGTTACGACGGTAAAATGGTGCTTAACAACCTATCCTTTGATTTGATGGAAGGGGAATTCCTCTCCATTTTAGGCCCCAGCGGTTGCGGTAAAACCACTTTATTGCGCATTTTAATTGGTCTGGAGAAGGCCGACAGCGGTGAAATCTTAAAAAGTGGAACCGATATTTCTGGACTGTCCAGTTTTGACCGGGGCATGGGGATTGTGTTTCAAAACTACGCTTTGTTCCCCAATATGACGGTTCTCCAGAATGTGCAATACGCCTTGACGTTGCACAAGGACACCAAAAAAGACGCCAAAAGCATCGCTATGCATACTTTAGAGCAGGTGGGGCTCCTGGATCAGATCAACAAAAAGCCGGCGCAGCTGTCCGGAGGACAGCAACAGCGGGTTGCTATTGCTCGTACTCTGGCCATGAACCCGGATATTATCCTGTTGGATGAGCCCATCTCCGCATTGGACGTGACCAATCGCGAGATTATGAAGGCTGAACTGAAAGCTCTTCAGAAGAAATTCAACGCCACTATGTTGTTTATCACCCACGATCAGGAGGAAGCTTTCTTCCTCAGCGATCGCATTATGGTGATGAACAGCGGCAATGTGGAGCAGCTGGATACCCCTCACTCCATCTATCAAAACCCGGCGAGCAAATACGTCTCTTTGTTTGTGGTGGATCAGTTGGATAAAAAATATCAAGATCTTTTGCATTATACAGGACGGGATCGCCATGAATAATAAAAAATTTCTTTCGTTAAAGTCCCTCCTTCTGATCTATCTGCTCGTCACCATTGTTTTTCCTGTGCTGGTGCTTTTTAGCAACATTCGGGGTGAACATATCCAAAGCGTCTTCTCCTCCCCTCAGTTCTGGCCCATGCTTCAGAACTCCCTCATTACCACGCTGTGTGCAACGGTGATTTCCGTTACGCTGTCCTTTTTCCTGGCCTGGCTTCTCAACCGTTCCAACATCCGGTTTAAATCCATCTTCGTGGTCTTGTTCACCATCCCCATGCTGATCCCCAGCATCTCCCACGGCATGGGGCTGGTCCTTCTCTTCGGTGACAACGGTCTCATCACCAACCTGTTAGGCATCAACATCGGCCTATATGGATATCCCGGCATCATTATGGGGTCGGTGCTCTATTCCTTCCCCGTCTCGTTCCTCATGTTCCACGATTCCTTTCAATATGAGGACTACACCATCTATGAGGCGGCTAGTGTTCTGGGTCTCTCCAAGTGGAAGCAGTTCTTGACCATCACCATGCCATCTATGCGGCGCACCATGTTGTCGGCTGTGCTGGCCGTCTTTACGATGGTGTTTACCGACTATGGCGTCCCTCTCATGACAGGCGGGACCGATATGACCTTGCCGGTTTATATGTACCGTGAAGTCATCGGTATGATGAACTTCTCCAACGGCGCTGTCATCGGTATCCTCCTGCTTCTGCCAGCCGTAGTCGCCTTCCTTTTGGATCTCAAAAACAGCGGGATCAACGCCTCCAGCAGCACGGTTACCAAAGCCTATCAGATTGAGCCCAACAAAAAACGGGATATTTTGGTGTACGTCATCTTTGCTGTGGTTTTGATTTTAATCTGTCTGCCGGTTTTCGCTTTTATCTGCCTGAGCTTTGTCAAACAATATCCCATCGATATGTCCTTCTCTCTGGACAACATTGCCAAACTATTTTCCGATGGAATCGGGATGTATTTTATCAATTCTTTGGCTATCGCACTGCTCACGGCATTGTTTGGAACCTGTCTCTCCTATTTCTCGGCCTATATTACGGCTCGGTCCAAAAAGTCCATTTCCAATAAGATGCTTCACTTTATCAGCATGTTGTCCTTAGCTGTCCCAGGTATCGTACTAGGCCTCTCTTTTGCATTGACCTTTAAGAGCTTGCCGTTCTATTCTACTATCTTTA
>CALCVR010000090.1 GCA_937905915.1 uncultured Eubacteriaceae bacterium | reverse complement strand
CACCGACTGGTTGGAGGAGGGCGTCTGGCACACCAAAAAACGGGAGCTCAAGCTCCATTTTGTGGAAGAGGATCGCCCTCTGGGAACGGCGGGAGGAGTCAAGCACGCTGCCGACTGGTATGACGACAGCTTCCTAGTCATCAGCGGCGACGCCCTGACCGATTTTGACCTATCAGCCGCCATGAAGTTCCACAAGGAAAAACGGGCGGCGGCCACCTTACTGGTCAAACAGGTTAAGGATCCCAGGGAATACGGCCTTGTAAACTTTGATGAGGAAAACCGCATCACCGGATTTTTAGAGAAGCCGGGATGGTCCCAGGCCAGCACCAATACGGCAAACACCGGCATTTATATTTTAGATCCCAGCGTACTCACCCTTATCCCCGAGGGGAAAGCCTATGACTTTGGGAAACAACTTTTCCCCTTGATGCTCCAAAAGGGGCTGCCGCTCTTCGCCTTTCCCTGTGATGGATACTGGTGCGATATTGGAGATTTGGACACCTACCTTTCCTGCCAGCAGGACATGCTTATGGGGAAAGTATCCTGTACCTTGCCGCCCCAGGCGGAAGACGGCATTTATTGTTCGGGTAACATGCCTCAGGGCAATTACCAGCTGGTCCCGCCGGTCTACATCGGAGAAGGGGTCACCATCGGATCCGGTGCCATGATCGGATCGGGATCGGTGCTGGACGACCGTTGCAGCGTGGGCAAAGGGGCCAGCATCAAATCCTCTGTCATGTTGCCGGGGTCCTATGTAGGGGACCGGGCATCCTTGTGCGGGGCTCTTTTGGGACCGGCCGCATCGGTGAAGAGGGCGGGATCCATGTTTGAAGGATCGGCCGCCGGTGCGGGAAGCGTGGTAGGGGAACGCGCCACAGTCATGCCGGGCGTGCGCATTTGGCCGGGAAAACAGGCGGAGGACGGATTGGTGCTTAGGGAAAATCTGAAGTTCGGCTCCCTTCACATGGAACTATTCGATGACCAAGGCATCGCCGGAGAAACGGGGGTGGAGATCACGCCGGAATTCTGCGCCCGATTGGGTACAGCCATCGGCAGCCTTGTCCCCTCCGGACGGGTGGCGGTTTCCCATAGCTCCGATCAAGGAAGCAATTGTCTATGTCAGGCATTGATAGCGGGTATCCTGTCCACAGGAGCTGAGGTGTTGGATTTCGGCATGGGATTTGAGGCGGAACTCCGTTATCTCACCGGGTTTTATGAAGCGCAGTTAGGGATCTTTTTATCCGGCGGACTCAAGACCCGCATCGTGGTGCTGGAGGAAAAGGGACTTCCTCTTACCCGCGGGCTGGAGAGGGATCTGGAGGGCAAGATGCAGCGGGGAGAATTCAAACGCTGTAGCTGGGAAAATATGCAAAGCGCCTCCAGACTCCAGGGCGGACAGATCACCTATCGGAAAGAGCTGATGTCCCAGGCGCCGGAGGGGCTCTCAGGATTATCGGCCAGCGTAAAATCGGCCTGCCGTCAGGCGGGGGAGGTGCTGGGGCAAGCCTTAAAACAACTGGGCTGTGAAAAGGGCGGACTTCAATTCCATATCGGTAATTCCGGGCGGACGGCGGCGGTGTTCAGCGAAGAGGTCGGATACGTCTGGCCGGAGAAGGTGCTGGCATTGTGCTGTTTGGACGCCTTTGAGCAAGGCATGGATGTGGCCTTACCCAGCGATGCGCCCCGGGTTATCAATTATCTGGCACAACGGTACGACCGGCAGGTGATGCGTTATCTGGACTGTCCAGTGGAAGGGTGCGACAGGGAAGCGCGTGAACTGGCCGGTAAACAGCCCTGGGTACGGGACGGCTTAATGATGACGGTACGCCTGCTCAATCTGATGAAACGGCGCCGGTGTTCTCTGGCAGAACTTTTGGAAGAATTGCCGTCCTTTGCCGTGTCGTCCCGATCGGTGGTGTGCCACGGCAATCCGGGAGAGGTCATGCGCAGCCTGTCGGAAGCCGAACGGGGCCGCCAATTGTCCAGCGAAGAAGGAATCCTCTTGCCTGTAGGGGATGGTCAAGTATTGATTCGTCCCTCCAGCCGTGGGAAAAGCCTGCGCCTTCAGGCCGAAGCGGACAGCTATGAGACGGCCAACGAGTTATGCGGAGGCTTAGAACGGCTGCTGTTTTTGCATATGAAACAAGATGGACTCCAAGAATCATAATTGTTCAGTATGATTTGAATAATACTAAACAGAAAAAGTGGATGAATGTAACAAAAATAATCGGTGGAAGGCCGCAGGAAAGGAAGAAAATCCGTTGTTTCTGTCGAGGTTTAGGAGATAAAAGGGTAGGGTGTGCTACGCCTAAATTTCAAGCACTTGACAGGATTTAAGCGAGAGGGTACAATAATCGTATTGTACGTGTCCGGTTTAAGTTATCTCAAAGTGTGATTTTGGCATCCGTCCGCTAAGGGGAGGAAGCGAGCGCCTGAGGGTGGCTTTAGTTTCTTTCTTTGATTGGACGACGGTTGATGGCCAGTTTAAACAGGTGTCCAGCGGAACGGATTGGAGCTGCACCCCTGTAGTTCCCACTTTGGATATGTGTGAAAAAGAACGGATAATTCAATAGTATTTGGAGAAAGCGTCTCGGCCTAGCTCTCGTTTTTGAGAAATGTAGGTAGGGGCTAGGAGAAGTGCGGCTTTCTTAAGACATTTGGAGGTTAGTATTTGTGACACCTGAAATTAAAAATGCCTTGCTGGGCTCCAGTTCATCCAAGCAGGAGGAGAAGGCTGCCCCGGCTCCTCAGCCCAAGCAAAAGAGGGCAAACAGGGCTCCGGTAGCTTCTAAGCCCAAGGCGGCTAGTAAAAAAGAGAAGACGGTTCCAAAAAAGGATGGCAAAGGGAAGGATTTATCCAAACCGTCTGCAAAGCAGGGGAAAAGCAGCGGCGTCAGCCGGCAAAGGAATCCCCGAGGAAAACAGGAAAAACGATCCCGTTCCGCTGCCAAAGAACAAAAGCCGGTTCGGATCTATTATTTGGGCGGTTTAAACGAAATCGGCAAGAATATGACCCTTTATGAGTGCGGGGACGATATGTTCATTGTGGACTGCGGCCTTGCCTTCCCCGACGATGATATGCTGGGCGTGGATCTGGTCATTCCGGATTTTACCTTTGTGGAGCGTAACAAGGATAAAATCCGCGGCGTGGTGCTTACTCATGGCCATGAGGATCACATCGGTTCCTTGCCTTATTTGCTCAAGCAGGTCAACGTGCCTGTGTACGGTACCCGTTTGACATTGGGGCTGGTAGAGGGTAAACTACGGGAACACGGTATTTTAAATAAAGCGAAGCTCAATGTCATCCATCCAGGGGATGTGGTGCAGATGGGCTGCATGTCGGTGGAAGCTATCCATGTCAACCACTCTATCCCCGACGCAGTGGCCTTCGCCATCAAGACCCCCTCAGGAACTATTATTATGACCGGCGACTTTAAGATCGACTGTACCCCCATCCAAGGGGAGATGATTGATCTGGCCCGTTTTGCTGAGTTGGGCAAGGAAGGCGTTTTGGCCTTGATGGCCGATTCCACCAATGCGGAACGTCCAGGTTATACCAAATCAGAGAGGTCGGTGGGAGAGAGCTTTGACGCACTCTTTAAAAAGGCGGAACATCGCCGGATTATCATTGCAACATTTGCGTCCAACGTGCACCGTGTCCAGCAAATCATCGACGCGGCGGTGCATTACGGCAGAAAGGTGGCCGTTTCGGGCCGTAGTATGGTCAACGTTGTCAACATCGGCATGGAATTGGGATACCTGAGCGTGCCGGACGGCGTTCTGGTGGACATCGATGTGTTAAACCGTTATCCCAAGGATCAAGTGGTTATCATTACTACCGGCAGCCAGGGAGAACCCATGTCGGCTTTGAGCCGTATGGCTATGTCGGATCATCGCAAGGTCGTGGTAGGGCCGGACGATTACATCATCATCTCGGCCAATCCCATCCCCGGCAATGAGAAGACGGTGGGCCATGTGGTCAACGAGCTGATGAAACATGGCTGTGAAGTTGTGTATGAAAAGATGTATGAGGTGCATGTGTCGGGCCACGCCTGCCAGGAAGAACTAAAGATCATGCTGGGCATTGTAAAGCCCAAGTTTTTTATTCCCGTCCACGGCGAGCAAAAACATCTGCACAAGCATATGACTTTGGCCAAGGGAATGGGAATCCCTGCCGACCACATCTTGATTTCCGAAATCGGCAAAGTGGTGGAACTGACTCCCAACAGCATGAAGGTAGTGGGTACTGTCCCGGCCGGCCGGGTGTTGGTGGACGGCCTTGGTGTGGGCGACGTGGGCAGCATCGTGCTGCGGGACCGCAAGCATCTGGCAGAGGATGGCCTCATTGTAGTGGTGGCCTCCATCGACGCCGAGTCAGGTTTTGTGGTATCCGGGCCGGACATTGTTTCCCGCGGTTTTGTATATGTCCGGGAGTCGGAGATGCTTATGGACGATGCCAAACGTCTGGTGCGCCGGGTGTTGGAGGACTGTGCAGACAAAAACGTCCGGGAGTGGGGTACCATCAAAAACAGGGTGCGGGAGGATCTATCCCGTCTGCTTTACGAGCGGACCAAACGCAGCCCTATGATCCTGCCGATTATTATGGAGGTCTAAGGACCTTCCGGTGGGCGAAGAAAAGGCAAGTGACGATGATATCCCTGCCTTTTTGTGTCTGTATCCACTTTGTGGACAAGTGTTTTTTAAAATAAATCGGCCCTGGGCCATCCCGGCCCAGTCAGCCGTTTTCAGGTAGGGAAGGTGTAGGATGAAAAAGCATATTCAGTTGCTAACCATAATTCCTATTGCACTTTTGGCTGTGTTAGCGATTATGACACTGCTTACTTGGTTCTGGAACCAGTACATATTTATCGCATTTGCGGCACTGTTTGTAGTGTCGGCTTTTGCTACCATTTGGATTAGCGTCCGGTTTCAGCATCATTTTTATCGCTATCTTCAAAAAATCAGCCGAAGCCTGAATATGACCGAACAGAGTGTCCTCAACCATTTCCCGCTTCCCACATTGGTTTTGGGCAGTGACTCTAAGGTGGTTTGGTACAATGATCTTTTTCGCCAACAAGTGCTGTTGGGAAGAGATGTGTTTGGCGGTAAATTTTCCCGACTGCTCCCCAATTTGACGGTGGAGGACATGGTACAAAAACCGATCTCCATTAAGCTGGAGGGACGGTATTATACTGTCTACGGCGCCAAAACAGAGAAAGAAAACAGCTTGTTTTATACCCTTTATTTTGTGGATGACACCGCGTTAAAGATTACGTATGAAGAATACCAGAAAAGCCGGCCTACTGTAGCTTTGGCTGTCATCGACAATATGGAGGAATTACTCCAGACGGCCAAAGACAGCGAACGCGCTCAAATCCAGGGGCAGATTGAAACCATCTTGGAGCATTGGATCGGCAAGACCACAGGCTTTTTCCGCCGCCTTGGCAACGACCGGTTCCTCATTGTGATGGAGGAACGGCATTTAGCGGAAGCTGTCAAAGGGCGCTTCTCGGTCTTGGATCGAGTCAGAGAAGTGACGGCAGGCGGCCGCATGAGCGCTACCTTGTCCATCGGCGTGGGCCGCGGCGGTGAGTCCTTCCACGAGTGTGAAGAGATGGCACGCCAAGCATTGGACATGGCCTTAGGCCGCGGCGGTGATCAGGTTGCTGTGCGCAGCAAGGATGGATATGAATTTTATGGAGGCGTATCCAAGGGCGTGGAAAAACGGACTCGGGTGCGCAGCCGTATTATTGCATCGGCGCTGTCGGAGCTGATCGACGGCAGCGGCAATGTGCTGATTATGGGGCATAAGGGGTCGGATCTGGATGCCTTAGGCGCAGCGGTAGGCGTCTATCGAGCGGTGGTCAGCCGGGGCAAGGATGCTCGCATTGTGGTCAACCGCAAGACGTCTTTGGCTCAGTCTCTGCTCCGCCGTATGGATCAGGAGAACATGAGCAGGGCTCTGGTGGAGCCGGAGGATGCTCTCGATCTCATTGACGACCAAACCCTCCTGATTGTGGTGGATACCCATCGTCCCGATTTCTTGGATTCCGTCGATGTGTATCGTCGATGCGAGCATGTAGTGGTCATTGATCATCACCGCAAGATGGTGGAGCACATCGACAATGCCGTTATCTTTTTCCATGAACCGTTTGCTTCTTCAGCCTCTGAGATGGTCACTGAATTGCTTCAGTATATGACGAATTCAGGTCTTGGACGATTTGAGGCGGAGGCATTGTTGGCCGGCATTATGCTGGATACCAAGGATTTTGTATTCCGCACCGGTGTACGGACCTTTGAAGCGGCAGCGTTTTTGCGCCGCAAAGGGGCCGATACTGTAGCGGTCAAAAAGATGTTTGCCGGCAGTGTGGATTCCTATCAGAAAAAAGCTATGATGGTAACTGAAGCAAAAATTTACCGCAATTGCGCCATCTCATGTAGCGTTCTTTCAGGGGACGACATGCGCATCAGCGCCGCTCAAGCGGCGGACGAACTGCTCAATATCGACGGGGTGGACGCCTCCTTTGTGCTTTATAGTGAAAACAATGTGGTGTTTATCTCCGGGCGGTCCATGGGCCTTGTCAATGTCCAAATTATTATGGAGTCCATCGGCGGCGGAGGGCATTTGACCATGGCAGGGGCGCAGCTTTCGGGAGTCGGCTTGGAGGATGCGAGACAGCAGCTTTTGAAGGCCATCGACCTCTACCAAGAGAATCGTGC
>CALCVR010000089.1 GCA_937905915.1 uncultured Eubacteriaceae bacterium | reverse complement strand
GAAAGTTCGAAAAAATCCAGTACTTATGAAAAAAACTACAAAAGACCAAGGCGTTTGTAGTAAAAAATGATCTGACGCCACCTTCAGAACAACTTTATACAATTACTATTATTATAGCACAAAAAGAGGATAAAATAAAAGCCTTTCTTTTTATCTCATGAAGTATCGTCTCGGAAAAACAAAGATAGGCAAGAGAAAAGACCCTAGAGTCTTTCCAAAAATTTGGAATGCTCTAGGGTCTTTCTATTACGCATAAGGAAGGTTGTAAAATACTATTTTGTAACAACCAGGGCCTGGGATACGGTATTCTCAGCAGAAGAGTCACCACGATAACCCTTGACGGTTAAATCGCGGAAACCAGCAGAGCCAACGGAGAACTCAAATGTCCAAGTACGGACATCTTTCTTGTCGGTGTAGGCCACATTGCTGATGGAGACGAATTTACCGTTTTCATTTAGAAGAACCAAACGATCCAAGGCAGTAGTAGAAGTGACAGTGGCATGAACCGTTTCGTTGATGCCAACAACGCTCTCTTCAAAGTCGAGGGAGAAAATCTGACGCGGCAGGGAATCGCCTGGATCAACCGGTTTAATCTCCCCAACCTGGAAGTCGATGTTGATGCCGGTATCTGTCCATCCACTGCCAGCAACATTGCCCCAGATATCCAAAGAACGGGCGCCGTTACTGCCTACGGAGAAGGTCACAGTCCAGATCTTCTTGTCATCGCTAATGCGGGAGGAAATTGTCTGGATGCTGACATATTTGCCATTTTCGTTGCGCAGACTCAAACCGCGGACATCTTTAGGAGTGGTGATGGTGGCGGTAATGGTTTCGTTGACTTCGTACTTCTCTTTATCTGTGGTAGCGTAGAACTCAGGCAACTCTTCCAAAGTGCCAACGGCGTTGTTCAGGTCTTCAATCGCGATGGTCACATCATCAGGAGAAGCGTAAGCGTTATCCAGAACCTTCTGGCCTTTGGCAATGGCTTTGTCCAAGATGGCGAGAGATTCTTCTGTGTAGAGGGTTCTATCAATAGCGCTAACTTCTTCCATGAGGGCGATCAAGGGAGATTTGTCGGCGACCTTAGGAACCAGCTGATCCACAGCCTTTTGCAGCTTGTCATAAATGATGCTGAACATCTGGTTGGTAGTGGTTTCGTTAGCAAGAGCATCTTCGGCTCTCTTCATGACCTTATCCACATTTACGAAGCCATTTTCATAGTAATCGTCACGGTTGAGGGAATGGACTTCGTTTACCAGCGACTGGAGGTCTTCTTTGGTTTTATCGATGCCAATGAAGATGTCGTCAACGCTGACATCAATTTCGCCTTGGCCTTCTGGATTGTCGTAAACAAACCACAGGCTAGTGACTTTGGTGCCGGGCTTGAAGTATTTGCCAATGTCGCAACGGATCCTCGTCCACTCGCCGACCTTGCCGCGGGCGTTCTTGGGATGCATCTGGGTGCCGTTTTGGTCGACACACTTGCCGTTGTCACGCATCGTAGCGTTATATGAGGCTTCGTAATCGTCAGTGCCGATATCGAGGCCAGCGTGACGGGAAATTTCGTTGTTCGGCTTAATCCAGTACTCGATATAGGTGCCGGGCTGGATTGTGAATCCGCTGGCGGGATAGAGGTCAAAGTAGACATGGGAAATGCCTATACCGCTTTGGCTGACGGTATCGGTACCGGTCAGACGGACAACGTTGCTGCCGGAATGGGCGTTTTCATCGGCCACCACTTCGCACTTAGCGTTATCAATCTTGACGCAGTTGCCGGTCTGGCTCTTGTAGGGAACCGGATCGTCTGCTTCAAATCCCGAGTAGCCTTCGAACTGGCCGGTTACCTCGGTTTCTTCCTCGCTTCTCTCTTTCGAGTCGTACATCTCAGAGACGATGCTGCCGGGAGCCTGTTCATTGACTGCGGTAGCGGCTGCAATGAAGATGGTATTATCCTCAGGCAGGACCACAGAGGTTGCGCCTTCGGGGATATCCAGCTCATACTGGAACATATACGTATTGACAGCAATCTGATCGCCGCCATTGGCGTGACGGTGGGTAGCTTCAAAAGCGACGTCGTCTTCCTTGATGTAGGAAGAAGTCACAATCGGGGCAATCTCCCACTCAGCGATGTTCTCCGAGTAATCGGCAATGCTGATGGTCTGGCTGGAATCGCCAACCTTAAAGGTGGCTTCGTGATCGCCGTTGGTGGAGAAGGCCAGCAGGTGGAGCTTGTTATAACCCTCGGGGATTGCAATAGTTTGGCCGTTGGCAACAACAGCATTGTCGGTGCCGTCGGTCATGCTTCCCATCACAAAATCGACGCCAGCAGCGGTAACTACGCTGGGAACCAATTCACTGGGGAATGCCTCGCGCTTTGCGTTCATGTTTGCATCGGCTTTGTTGCTGTTGGACGAATAAATATCCTTATTGTAAGGAAGCGCGATGGACTGGGCGGCATCCTTAGAAGCCTGTACATCGGAATCCTTCAGCTTGATGGCGAAGGTGCGGATGCCATAAGCACTGATGTCGAAGACCAGTTTGCCGTCTTTGAGCTCATAAGCGCCCTGCTCGGCAGAGACTTCCTCCGGCATAGCTTCTTCGGAGCCGTACACTTCGCGGACACTTTCAATGCCATTGCCGATGGAGAATTCAACGCCAGAGGCGTCTTTCTTAGCGCCTTCGTTGAAGCGGACGATGATCTCGTCGCCCTGGTTCTCGAGGCCTTCGCCGGTTTCGCCGGCTTTCACAGCGCGGACGATGACGTCGTCGTTGCTGATGGAGGCGAAGGAGAAGTTGGAGCCGAGGCCGCCTTCATGTTTGACGGTCTGGAAGGCCACCATGGGCTCGGTGAAGAGCTGGGCCTGCTGCTGGGTGCCGCCCTCGCCGTAGGCGCCTTCATGGCCATAGATGGCGAAGCCAAAGCGGTTTTCACCCTGCTCTAAGTTGTTTTGATGGCTCTCAGACAGGTAAGCTCCGGTAGGCGTATGGATCAAGGTCAGGCGCAAGGTATCGTCGTGAGGCTTATCCCAACCGTTTTTACTGTCGCTCAGGATGGATACGCCGAAGTCCCCCGATTTATCGGTCAAATCAGCCCACTTCTGAGCGGGGGACTCTGCCTGCCACTTGGTATTGTTGGTACGCTCAATGGCGCCTAAGCCAAGGTCATAGGTAGCTTTGTCATCAGCGGCAGTAAATTGGAAGGTTGCCTTGAGCATGGTGGATTTTTCGTGCCAGTCAACGACATTCTGGACTTCCACTGCTTCGCCGCCAGCGTCCAGGCTGACAATCTGCTCATAGGAAGAGTCGCCGTACTCGCGGGTGATCTTCAGGGCGACGCGGGCAGGGCCGTTTTCGACGATCTGGATATCGGAGGCCTTGTCGGCGACGTATTCGCGGGCGTCTTTATCTGCATAGTCGGAGAACTTCAGTTCCCAAGCCGGCCATTCGGTCTCGGTATCGTTTAAGAGGCCAAGGCGGATGGGTTGAGCGAGCAGCTCTTTATCCAAAGCTTTGTCATAGATGCTGCTGATATCGCCGTTTTCGTTGATGGTGACATCGTATTTCTCGTTGGAGAGGGAATTGGCAGTGACGCTCAATCCGGTAGCCAAGTCACTGGCGGAATCGGCAGGACGGACGTCAAACACACGGTAACCCATGGAATCCACTTCCGCCTTAAAGGCGATCTCAAAGACGTTGCCGTCTTTGCTGAGGATCTGGGAAGCCACTTCATTGCCCTCGT
>CALCVR010000088.1 GCA_937905915.1 uncultured Eubacteriaceae bacterium | reverse complement strand
TGTAGCCGGGAGCCTCCGTCGAGGCGGTAACAGGGGTGTTGGAATAGTACATGGGATAGGTGGGCAGTTCCATCGCCAGGACCTGATCCTTCACATCTTCGCCCAGGTAGAAGCCCAGGTGCGGCGGCTGGTTGTAGCAGCCGTTCTGATTGGCGACCGCATTGCGGTAAACCGGATCATGCATGAGGGTGTAAATCATGTAGTCGGTGGGGATATCGGTGGTATAGATGCGCAGCTCAGAAGAATCCGCCGCGCGGGTGACGATTTCCTCGCGCCAGTCGCCAAGAATGTCGGCGGCCAGATTGGGGGTGTTCTTAGTGCCGTTGTTGGTCATGGTGCCTTCGAACACATCCAGAACATCCATATTGTTGGTTTCCCAATTATACTTATAGATAGTTTGGGCGGTATAACCGTCGGGAGCGCCGATGTTTTCGCCATCGGGCAATTCAGACAGCAGGTCACCGTCCCAGTAAGCACGCCAGTTGCAGGAGAAGTTGACGCACTTGGTTTCAGCGATTACTTCACCGTAGACATTGTAGATGGAGCCAGCGGGAACCTGGCCGGGCGTTTCGTTGCCGGGACGCTGGGACCAGATTTCAAAGCCGGGATTCGGGGTGATGTTGGCAGCCACGCCGCGGCCGGCGTCGAAGTTGCCAATCTTGTGACCCAGCAGACGGGCGCCGTTGCCGGCGTCGCTCAGGGCATAGTTGACGACCGAGTTGCCAGATTCATAGGGCTGGAACACTTGAAGGCGATCGGATTCGGGGATCATGGCAGCCAGATGGATGGTATCGCCGTGAGCCACGTTATCCATGCCGTTCTTGCCGTTCTTGATCCAGAGGATAGAACCGTCGTGGTCCAGCGCGATGGAACCGAGGATCAACTCGTCATAGCCGTCCGCGTCCACGTCGCCGGCGGCATTGTTATGGTTACCCTTACCGCCGTAGCTGCTGCCAAGGGGCGCGGAATCAAAGGTCCAAACTTCTTGCAGCATGTCGTCAATCAGCTGATAGGCAACGACCGTGGTTCTAGCATAGTAGCCGCGGTTCATCAGCGCGGTCGGACGAACGGCGCCTTCCTCACTGGAAGACAGATCCGGCAGATAACCGAACGCGCAGTTGTAACGGTCAGAGCGGTTGTAAGAACTGTCGCCCCAGTCGCGGACATTGCCCACCGGGAACGCATAGTCACAGTAATCGATGACTTCGCCGGTGAGGCCGTCAATGGCGACCATGTACTCGTTGCCGCCGTTGATATGGCCGGTACCGGAACCGGAGAGAATCACATTGGTACCTTCCAGGGAAGGATCACCCACGATGTCGATAATGGTGGACTCGTCGTCCATGTCGATCTTGCCTTCGGCATTGGGGGCGTAGGTACGGGTGCCGTCAGCGCCCTTAATCAGGAACTCAGCCTTGCCGTCCATATCGAAATCGTAGAACAGGAATTGGCTGTAGTGAGCACCGGAGGGTACGTTGTAGCCCATGGCAAGTCTCCACAGCACGGTGCCGTCGAGTTTGTAGCAGTCAAAGAAGGTGGGGCTGCTCAAAACGCCGGAGGTACCAGAATCGAACTGGTTGGAGGGATACCACTTCACGACGATTTCATATTCGCCGTCGCCATCCACGTCGGCAACGCCGGCATCATTGGCAGAGTAAGTCGCTACCACCTTGCCTGCGATATCCGGATGATCGCCCGGGTACTGCAGCGGGATGGCCATGTAGTTGTTCTCCCAAGCGGCCGTTTCCTCGCTCATGGAAGAAACGCCATTGAGGATCGTCTCAACCACATACTTGTCGCCGGGCTTGCCGTCCTTATCCACAAAGTTCGTCACATTGGTGATGGGCTGGGCATTGATCTTCTCACCGTTGCGATAGAGATTGAAGGAGATGTCCTTGCCGTATTCGGAGGCAAGCAGACGCCAGGAAACAAAGATGCCGTCGTCGGACTTCAGCGCAACCACGCCGCGGTCGAGCCATTCCATGGAACGCTCATAGCCGTTGTAGTTGGTGCCAAGGTCCGCGTAGCTGACGCGCTGGGTGGCGGTAAGGTTTCTAGTCAGCTCATAGGGAACCGCATCGCTGCCTGCGACCGGATCTCTCGCCACGATGTTGGTGGTGTAAACATAAATGCCTTCCTTGGACGCGTCAAAAGGATTGTCGGAAGTCCAGCCGGAGATATCCGCCTGAATCCACTGGCCGTTGCTCAGCTTCACCGGCACGGTAGCGGGCAGAGCGGGGGCCTCCGTCTGCGGATAGTCCACCTGAATGGTGATCATTTCCTGAACGGATTCCACGTAGTGGTACTTGTGATAGTCCATCTTAAAGGTGGCTACCAGATTGCGGGGATTCTCGGTTCCTTCCAGAACCAGCGGGGCGGTATAGGTATAGGTCTGGAACACGGCCGGGTCAAACGCCGGCTCACTGGTCCATTCGCCGACCTTGATGGTCTTCTCGGAGCCGTCGCCCATCAGAGCGTTGACTTCGGTGGGGAGGGCAATGGTATCCAGGGAGGATTCCACGCGGTCGGCAGGCTGCTCGATGGACAGGATGTTGTTGGCCGCATAGGGCTCGTAGGAGATCTTAAAATTATCCAAGTCCTCATATACGGTAACCGGGTTGCCGCCGTTGCGGCCGCCCCAAAATACCATACGGTTGAAATTGGCATGGTTGGCGGCAATGTCGATGTCACTGAATACAGTGGCGGTAGCGCCTTCCACATCCCGGGGCGTCAGGGAGACGCTCATTTTGTGGTTGACAAAATCGAAGTCCAGAACTACCTTATACCAAACCTTGGTGGCAAGGCCGGTATTGGTGATTTTGGTGGTGGCGGGGTCGCCGTCCACAACCAGGTCGGTAAGACCGCTGACGCGGCCATAGTTGCCGGCGACAAAGCCCAACTGGCCCTTATTGCCGAACACGAACTGGAACATGGGCGTATTGGTCGCGCTGCTGTAGAAGCGCAGGGCGCCGATGTTGCGGGCGTTGGGCACATCGCCGGGACGGTAATCAAAGGAAATCTGAAGGGACTGCGAATCAATGTAATCGAATTCCTTCATGCTTCCACGGTCGCCGTTGCCCTGCTGATGCCAGGTTTCCAGGTAATGGTTTCCGTTTTCTTCGGCAAGGTGGACGTCAAACACGCCCGTACTGCCTACTAGGTCTTTGTTGCCTACGGTTCCCCAGAATTGTTCGAAGTCGCCCTCGAAGTCATCAAAGAAGGGATTCGCAGGTGCCGCGCCAAACGCAGTCATCGGCACAATGCCGATGAGCATGACTGCGCTCAGCAGGATCGCAAGTAGTTTCTTTGCTTTCATTTTCTCTCCTCCTAATGCATTTTGGCCATAGATACTATGACCTTGCCTTTATTATGCATTTCGCTCGTTATCATGTCAATTCCAAAAAGGTAAAACTTTGTACTTAATTTTTTACACTATTATAATTAGTTATCAAATGTTAGTACAACTTTTCATTAAATAATACACAAAAAAATTCATATTTATGGCAAAACGCAAAAAAGCAACCAGATTACCATGTGTGTAATCTGGTTGCTTTTATATGGATAATTGTTACATGATCGGATTCTTTTTTCCGTGCCAGAAGAAATACTCCTGGGTTCCCATCTGCCGATATGTCTGGATGCGCTTGGTAATGTCCTCATCCTTGGCGATGGATTCCTTGGAGAAAAGGGACTGCTCCAGATTTTTGGTGGCGGCCAGCTCATGGCCAATAAGCGCCCA
>CALCVR010000087.1 GCA_937905915.1 uncultured Eubacteriaceae bacterium | reverse complement strand
CACATCCTCAATAACCTGTACGCGGGAGTGGACGTCATCCAGCTTCTCTTCCATAGGTGGCAGCTTATCCAGCTTGGAATTGTTAGCCACCTGGTTCTCAAGGAGCAGCTGCACCGTGGGCCCGATTTCGTTTTCCAATCGGAGGTCTGTACGTGCTGTGGTTTCCTCAACAGTACCTAACTGTTCAGTTAAACCTTTGATCTGTCCCGATAACGAATCTTGTTGTTCTGAAAGAGAATCGACCCTAGAAGTTAAACTATTAAACCGTTTATCTACATCATCAAACCGTTTATCTACTTGATCAAGCTGAAATAAAATTTTTGTTAAAATATCCTTCATTTCTGCATCCATATTCTCGCCCTCTTACTCGTTATTTTCGCAGAAGTAAATGTGCCATTTGCTGTATGCAAAGGAGTTCATCTTTGTCCAGCCCTTCAATCAAATGGCTGGTTTCTTTCACTAAAGATGGTTCTTGCAAGTCTCCCCTAAAAAACTGTTCCGGTGTAACGTCCAAATAGGTACAAATTTGTAAGAACTGTTCCATGCTTGGTAATATTCTGCCGGAAACGATATTGTTAATATAACTTCGGCCATTACCTAATTCTAAAGACATACGGTTCTCTGAGACGTCTTTTTTCATACGCAATTCAGTAATACGATCCCGGATAAATTTACAAAATTCCTGAACAACAATATCATTTTCTTCCATGTATCTTTCCATTCTCGTATCACCTACCCTTACAGTAAGATAATAACAGTTTTAAAAATCTATATGTCCCTTATAAAAGATCATTATTTCCAAAAATGTATTGAATAGTCCTTTTTAAAAATGTTATAATAGGATTATTGATGGTTTTGCAGTTTGTAAGAGTGCATTAGTGAGGTGACATAAATGAGGACTGTCCAACCATTAAATCCTTCGGATGCAGATTATATGGGAAGGCTTTTTGAGAAATATTTTCCGCTCATGAAAAAAACCGTGCTGACCGTCAATCAGGACAGCACGGAATCGGAGGATCTAGTGGCAGAGGCTTTCATTCGCATAACCGATAAAATCAATTTGTTAAAAACGTTGGATGAACCAGCATTGGCCGCCTATCTTCGCATTACTGCCCGCAATGTTGCCATAAAAGACATCAAACGGAAAAACCGGTTCTCCTTTCTCCCGATGGAAAAGGTCTATGAGCAAGTGGAAGAATCTCCTCAAGATGTAATCGAAAGCAATGAACAGTTTCAAACGCTCTTGTCCGGCTTATCACAGATGGAGAAAGATCTCCTTTTCCTTCGTTACTATCTTGACTACGATATTAAGACCATTGCAAAAGAAACCGGTTTGCGCCGCGGGTACATTTCAGAACGTCTTTACCAGATTCGCGGAAAAATCAGAAAGAAGCTGGAAAAGGAGGGAACGCAATGAGAGAGATCGACGAGCTGAAAGAAAGGATTGCTATTTTAGAAGCCCTTGAAAAAGAAAATCAAAGGGCGCTTCATGAAGCGCGCTTGCTTCACAAAGATCAGAGGTTTCTTGCCTCTACCAAAACAATAGAAAACTTTCAAAAACAACTGATTCATGCTTCCCACAAAAAGCAAAGGGTACATACGGTCCAGGTGGCTGCCCGCCGTGTATGTTTCGTTTTATTGGCTGTAATGTGTGTTGGAGCGACGGCAGCATTTACCGTCCCGGAGGTTCGTGCTCAACTGACAGATCTGTTAATCCAGATTACACAAGGCAAAGACAACAACGCCGTTAATCTTACACATGGTGTCTATGTGGAATGGAACCAGACCAACTATCCGCGCTATATCCCTAGTGAATATCACATTTCAGGAATATCGACTTCTGATCATGTTCAGCAGATTGAATATAGAGACAGCCAAAATCACATTCTGTATTTTTTGCAATAAAATCAAAAATCCGGTGGAATGACAGATGGAGAGAACCTAACCTATGCCCAACAAGTAGAGATAAATGGGAAGGTCGGCTATTTGACTCAGAAAAACGACGACAGCACCCTCCTTTGGGCGGATGAAACGTACATTTATACCCTACAGGGGGAATTATCGAAAGAGGAAATCATCCGAATGGCGAACAGTGTTCCCACTGAATGAAAGCGTTTGCTTTCAAATAGAGAGAAGAAAGGTGAAAAAATGAGGAAGAAATCAACCGCTGTTTTCACGGCCATCCTTTCCGCCGCGTTGTTGTGGGGAGGAGTCCCCGCAGCGGCACAGCCGACGGTGGAGCCAAATGTTGTGGTGTCCGATTCCAATTATGTAGACTCCCCACGTCTACAGTATCTGAGCAGCGTATTTACGGATTTAACGATCAACGGAAACCGTGCCGACTGCCAGGGAAATTTTACAACATTTAAAAATGTGCAAGTTGACCTGACCGTGACCCTTCAGCGATCGCGCATCAACACTTCCACTGATTCGTCCTGGTCGGATGTAACATGGTGGAGCATGACTTGGACGGGTCCTTGCCAACGGATTCTAAACCGCAGTTACTCCGGATTGACCAGCGGCTATTACTATCGCGTTAAAACCACGGCTACCGCACGCAATGGGAATACGCCATTGGAAACGGTCGTCGTCTATTCGGCGGTGAGCTATTATGGCTGACGCAATGGGACGCTATAGCCGGTTATGTAGGAAATATCAAGAGCTATGTAAACAAACCGGGAAAGTTTGGATATCAAAGAAAACGACTGTCTGGAAATCTTTACAGACGGGGATAGGCTGGTGCTTCGCAAATACGCGCCTTACTGTATGGCCTGTGGAAAAAACCGTGAAGTCATCCAGGTCGGCAATATCAAGCTGTGTGAGGAATGCTTGGAAGCCATAAAAACGAAATGGCATCTAGTGTTCCAATTGAATGAAAGCCTTGTGCTTTCAAATAAAACAAAAGAGTGAAGAAAATGAAGAAAAAATCAACCATCATACTGGCGGTAGCCCTGTCAGCTATCTTGTTGTGGGGAGCATTCCCGCATCTGCTGCACCGACAACTATGAATCCAAACGTCATAGTGTCTGACTCCAATTACGTAGATGGAGTATCCCCACGCCTAAAGTATTTAAGTAGCGTATTCACGGACATGACCATTCTAGGCAATCGCGCCGATTGTCAAGGCAACTATACCACTTGGGAGGATAACCTCAAAAACGCTGATTCCCTTGAGTCGTCGCAGTAATTTGAGATTATATGTAAGGCAAGTTTCATAGCCTTTCTCATCTTTACGCTTCATCCTATTCACTCCACAGTCTACCAAAAAGGATCGTGCAATTTCCTAACCTGCTATGTCCCTCTTCGGGCGTATAGCTGTAGAAAGACAAAAATCCCTTATGGAAAACTTTCCCGGTGGGGGAATGGCTGTTGCTGGCATCTCCGGCTAACGGATTTGGTTTCCCTAGCTTTCTATTATAATGTTGCCGATCTCCTTTTTATTTCACGATATACAGAGGGATAGAAGGCATTTGACGGCACGTATTGCAACCATAAAGACTTTGAAGGAATAAAGAAAGCTCCACCGCTCTAAACCTTAGAACGGTGGAGCTATGATCTTACTTGACATCCCGGCTATTGGTTCGGCCGGCAATATAATCCAGACTTACTTCATAGTGATCTGCAAGTAAAATTGCAATATTGAAAGGAATTTCTCTTTCACCATTTTCATATCTAACATAAGATTGGCATTGTCCGTAAAACCGGATCCATTGGGAAGGATCGTCCTCCCGAAAGAAATTCGGGGCAATTTGGACATTAAAGAAAATGATTATCTTGAAATCTTCATAGATAGAAATATGCTAGTACTTCGCAAATATGCACCTTATTGTTCAGCCTGTGGGAAATCCAATGAGGTGACGCAGGTGGGAAATGTCAAATTGTGTGCGGATTGTATTCACACCATCAAAACCAGGTTTTAGCTATTTTTTATTAGAGGATATTCCTATTATTTTGACATAACCTCTTTCGCATAAGATATCCCATAACAAAATAAAAAACAGTTTCCCTAAGCATTGATCATGCATGAGGAAAACTATTCAAGTTATCCTGTCTACTAACCGCCTTCTTTTACGAAGAATTTACCGATATTTGTCTTCCACATGATAGAAAGGCCTTTTAAGAAACCCTATAATTTAATTATGATTTTAAATTAGGAATAGAAGAAAGAGGCTGTCATATGAATCGTTGGAAGATCCATCCCCCTAGTAAGGCATCGGTTATTGTATTGTTGAGCATGATGGTGATAGCTGTTTTCGTTGTGATATTTCATACGCAAAATCCTATGAATTATGAAATCTACAGCAGTGAATCCATCCACTATGACAAAGGAACCATTACTGCCGTCACAGCGCAATCGTTAGAACAAGAGCCGCCGCCCTCTAATCGGCTTTTAGGCACTCAGACGGTAGAGATCCAAATGAAAAATGGCCAATACAAAGGTCAGATGATCACCGTTGAAAACGTTTTAAGTACGACTCATAATATTCAAGTGAAGCCTGGTCAATCGGTGGTTGTCAAGGTGGATAGTCCGGAAAATGCCGAACCTTATTTTTCCATCTACAACTATGATCGCACTATGGGCATTCTTGCCATTGTTGCGTTGTTCTTTTTACTTTTGGTGGTCGTAGGACGACGCAAGGGCATAAAAAGCCTTTTGGGATTGGCTTTTACTCTCTTTTTAGTAGTAGGCCTTTTACTTCCCATGATCTACCAAGGCTATTCGCCTATTCTCAGCAGCCTGCTGGTAGCTGTGCTTGTGACGTTGGCCGCCATGCTATTGCTCAATGGACCCAGCAAAAAGACGCTGGTGGCTATCTTGTCTACCGGCGCAGGGCTGATTCTAACGGCTGCTTTATATGGTTTATTTACCTCGATTCTTCATCTGTCAG
>CALCVR010000086.1 GCA_937905915.1 uncultured Eubacteriaceae bacterium | reverse complement strand
TTACACCAACAGCTTTCTTCTAAAACGTAGGAAAAAAGAATTTGGTATTTTCAATATTCTCGGCATGGAGAAACGTCATCTGGCAAAAACCATGGCATGGGAGTCCCTATATGTGGCATTGATCGGCTTAGGAGGAGGCTTGCTTGTGGGGATCGCCTTGGATAAGGCGATGTTCCTTGTCATCACCAAGGTGATCGGTGCAGAAGTTTCTTTGGGATTTTTTATCTCTCCGGAAGCCATTAAAACCACCGTCCTTTTTTTCGCGGCTGTTTTTTTCCTTATTTTCCTCAATGCCGTACGTCAGATCCATGTGTCCAATCCAATAGACCTGATTCGGGAAGGGAGGGCAGGGGAAAAAGAACCTAAAACCAAGTGGCTGATAGCAATTCTAGGTTTCACCTGTGTAGGCATCGGCTATTATATGGCATTGACGGTGGAGAATCCTATTGCATCTATCTTGACTTTTTTTGTGGCGGTTCTTTTGGTCATTATCGGAACCTATATGCTGTTCACCGCTGGCAGCATCGCTCTTTTAAAATTGCTGAGAAAGAACAAAAAGTATTACTATAAGACCAAGCATTTCATCAGTGTTTCCGGTATGATTTATCGGATGAAACAAAATGCAGTTGGTCTTGCCAACATCTGTGTCTTATCCACCATGGTTCTGGTGATGATATCTTCTACCAGCTCCATGATGCTGGGGATGGAAGACATTATTCACACCCGGTATCCCAACGACTTTGTGGTGTATTCGGACGAAGGCTCCAGAGAACGCAGCCAAGAAACATTTGATAAAGTCCGAGCCTTACAACAGGAAAAAGGCCTGCATGTAACGCATGAACTCCAGTATACCTATCTGGCTTTTTCCAGCATCCAAGATGGTGATACCTTCCAGGTATCCCGCAGTGGTTCCCTTATGATGATGGATTCCATCACCAACCTGATTTTTGTCCCCCTATCCGATTACAATGCCGCGATGGGTACCAATAAAACGCTTGAGCAAGGAGAAATCCTTCTGTACTCCAACCGGAAGAGTTTTGATCATCCGGTGCTAAGGGTATTTGATAAGGAATACACAGTGAAAGAGAAACTGGATACCTTTATAGGAAACGGTATTATCGCAGCCAATGCAGCCAACAGCCAATTTATTGTAGTGCGGGATATGGACGAGGTCAACGATTTGTATAGAAAACAGAAAGAAGCCCTCACCGATATTGCAAACCAATGCCGGTATTTTTATGGCTTTGACACCGATGCCAACAAAGAAGAACAGCAAGAGTTCTACACTGCCATGATGGATTTGCTTTCAGAAAATGGATTTGAAGGAAGTGCTGAATCCCGATTTGATGCCAGAACCAGCTTTATCGGCCTATATGGCGGTCTGTTCTTCATCGGCATCTTCCTGGGCACATTGTTTATTATGGCAACGGTACTGATTATCTATTACAAACAGATTTCCGAGGGCTATGACGACAAAGAACGCTTTGAAATTATGCAGAAGGTGGGCATGAGCCATGATGAGGTAAAATCGTCCATTCGCTCTCAGGTATTGACGGTGTTCTTCCTTCCGCTGATTGTGGCAGGCATCCATGTTGTAGCGGCATTCCCATTGATCTCTAAGATTTTAGCGCTGCTGAATCTGATGAATACAGGGCTGTACATAGCCTGCACAGGTGTGTGTTTCCTGGTGTTTACAACGATGTATGTGTTAATCTACCTATTGACGGCCAAGACCTATTATAAAATTGTCAGTAGATAAAGGCGGTGGGATCTGTGAAAAAAGTCTTTGCAGTGATTGCAGTGGTTTGCATCCTATTTTCCCTAACGGCCTGTAGTATGGACGGCGATGAAGTCCATAAATTTTTAAATAACCTGGCTGAATCCCTTGGAAAATGGCAGATTACAGAAGATAAGGACTTGATCGGTTCCCGTTCTCCGGCCGGGGATGACTATACCGGCCAGTACCAGGCGGATTGCAGTGGGAATACTGGAAGGGATGTGATATTCGGCGGAGGTTCCATCGAATCGCGTAAAATTCATATACACGGTATAATTAAAGATGATTTTGGAAGAGCGGTGGTGCGCATCCGTCAAAACGAGAATGTAACAGAACTGGATACACAAGCAGACGGCAGCTTTGAAACCGATATCAGCTGTACAAGCGGCGGGAACTATATTATGGTAGATTACAGAAATTTTTATGGATCTATTGAACTATATGCAGAATATGAAGCCTGGTGAATTAAAATAGTTTTATATATATCCATATAAAACGAGAGAATAGAGCAATTCCATAGTATCATAACGGCTGAGGATATCATCAGTATGATTCCGATAACCATAAACATGACATACTATTGTCGCGGCTACTGTGTTATATTTAGATCCGAGGGGGAATGATAAAAATGGAATTGATTCGAGTGACGCCAGAAAATCTGAATCAGGAACACATCTGCTGTTCTATTGCCAGCAGCAAAGATATTCAAGTCCAGAGCAAAAAGAGATGGCTTTTAGAGCGATTTAAGGATGGGCTGATCTTTTTAAAGGGAAATATCCGTGGAAAATGCTTTATTGAATATATCCCGGCAGAACATGCTTGGGCTCCCGTCGAGGCGGACGGATATATGTTTATAAATTGTTTTTGGGTTTCTGGCCAGTATAAAGGCCAGGGGAACGCCAACGTACTGTTGGAAGAGTGTATCCGGGATAGCAGGGAAAAAGGGAAACTAGGACTGTGCGTGATTTCCTCATCCAAAAAGAAGCCTTTTTTATCCGATCCAAGCTATTTGTATTATCGAGGTTTTCAACTGGCAGATACGGCAGAGCCATACTTTACCCTTCTTTATCTTCCGTTTTCAAAAGATACGATAAAACCTTGTTTTCGCCCTCAGGCCAAAACGCCGCAAATTGCAAAATCTGGATTTGTACTTTACTATTTTCATCAGTGTCCCTTTCCCGCTAAATACGTGCCTCTTTTAGAGTCGGTTGCTCAAAAAGAAGGTATTCCATTTGAAGCAGTTTTGATCGACAGCCGAGAGCAAGCGCACAATGCACCGGCAGCGGTAACCAATTTTGCCCTATTTTATGGCGGG
>CALCVR010000085.1 GCA_937905915.1 uncultured Eubacteriaceae bacterium | reverse complement strand
CACACCCGGTTTACGACACAGGAGTTTGGCCGCCGTGATGGATAATGTAATGTCCTGGATGCAGGAACAAAACATGCTTCAAGTTGGCGAAGCGGTTGTGGTAGCCCTTTCGGGCGGCGCAGACTCCGTTTCGCTTTTGTATTATCTAAAGGAACAAAGCCGTTTGATGGGTTGGAAGGTAACGGCCGCCCACTTTAACCACCGGTTGAGGGGCGAGGAATCCGACCGGGACGAGGCCTTTTGCCGGGATTTGTGCAAAAGATGGGGCATCCCATTGCAGGTGGGCAGCGCCGATGTGCAAAAGGAAGTGGAGCGGTCGGGAGAATCGGTGGAACAGTGCGCCCGGCGGCTGCGCTATGATTTTCTAAATCAAGCGGCCGGCAGGGCAAAAATCGCTACAGCCCATACCTTAAGCGATCAAGCGGAGACGGTTTTGTTACATCTGTCCCGAGGCGCGGGATTGAGGGGGATTTGTGGGATCCCGCCAGTTCGAGAAAATATAATTCGTGCATTGGTGAGGATTGCCAGAGATGAGGTGGAGGCATACTGTAAAGAGAACTCTCTTCTCTTTATCACCGATTCAACCAATTCCCAGCGCGATTATGCGCGCAACCGCGTCCGTCTGGATGTAATTCCTACGCTAAAAGAGGTGCATCCTGGGTTTCTCAAATCTATTGATCGTTGTACCGCCTGGCTTCGAGACATTAAGGATTTTTTGGAGCGGCAAACCGAGGACGTTCTTAAAAAAGCCAAGTCGGGCCATGGATACCGGGTGGAGGAGCTTTTGAAGCAACCGGCGGCTGTCCGTCGGGAAGCCATTATGGAACTCATCCGAAGGGCTGGAGGCAAAGCCCAAGCATTGCATGTGGAGCTGGTGGAGGAGCTGCTGTCCCATCCGGGAGCAGCTGATTTGTCGGGAGATGTCCGCGCAAGACAACAGGACGGCTTGTTGCAGGTGGAATCCATCGTCCAGAAGGATGAGAAAGAGAGTGCCCCAATTCCACTAAAAGAGGGGACATTTTTGCTCTCTTCAGGGGTCCAGATGACGGTTACAGCTGTAGGGGTTGACGAAAAAGAAAATTTTAATAAAATGTTATTTAATAATGCCATAGACTGTGCTAAAATAAAAGGTACAGCTATGATTAGGCGCCGTATGCCTGGAGACCGGTTCCATCCAGCCGGTCGAGGTTGTGGAAAATCGCTAAAAAAACTCTTTCAAGAAGCGGATATTCCTGTGGAGCAGCGGGAGTTGATTCCCATAGTCTGCGATGAGGAAGGCATCTTGTGGGTAGGCGGTTTTGGTCCGGATGAGCGTGCCGCTATAGGAGACGGTACCTGCCGGATGTATCGGTTTAAGAGTGTGAGGAGATGATAAACATGATGGAAGACATTCAATCGGTCTTGCTGGACCAACAACAGCTTCAGGATATCGTAAAAGAGCTGGGAGAACGTATCAGCCGCGATTATCAGAATAAAGATCTTTTGGTAGTGGGTGTGCTAAAAGGATCGTTTATGTTTATTGCCGACCTAATGCGCGCCATCAAAGTACCCTGCCGTGTGGATTTCATGGCGGTATCCAGCTACAACGACGGTGCAAAAAGTTCCGGCGTTGTGCGCATCATCAAGGACTTGGACAAGCCGATTGAAGGGTTGGACGTTCTTTTGGTAGAGGATATTTTGGATTCCGGCATGACATTAAGCTATTTGGTGGAAAATCTCAAAGCCCGCCGTCCGGACAGTGTGCGTATCTGCACTCTGTTAGACAAACCGGAACGGCGTAAAATGCCCATTCAGCCGGATTATGTCGGTGCTCAAGTGCCCGATGAATTTGTGGTAGGGTATGGGCTTGACTTTGCAGAAAAATACCGGAATTTGCCCTTTGTGGGCATTTTGAAGCCTTCGGTTTACGGAGGCTAACTAGAATAGATGTCCCTTGACGGCGAGAGCCGCCAGCGGAACAAGGAGTGGATGATTCTTTGAGCAAGTATGTACGCAACATTCTCCTCTATGTGGGTTTGCCTGTGGTCATTATGATCATCGCTGTTGTGATGCTCAACTCCAATACACCCGATGCTCTGAAATATTCTCAAGTCATCGGTTACTTTGAGGATATGAAGGTACGGGAGTTTACCGTGGATGTAGGCAACGGCGATTTGGTCATGCGTCTGGATGACGACAAACAGGTGAGTTATACGTTAGCCAATGTGGAAATGTTCCGTGAAGACACCAAACCGTACATTGAGCAATACAATGAAGGTAAGCCGGCAGAGGATCGGATGGTTTATCACTATAAACCGGCCAGCGATATACCATGGCTTCTCAATCTTTTGCCTACGGTGATTTTGATTGTGGCTTTTGGCTTCCTGTGGTATTTCATGATGAAGCGCATGAGCGCCGGCATGGACGGCGGAGCCAAGACCATGAATTTCGGCAAGGCCAAGGTCAAACAGGTGGCCGATGAAAAACGAAAGACCACCTTTGCCGATGTGGCCGGCGCAGATGAGGAGAAAGCGGAATTACAAGAGATTGTCGATTTTCTCAAGGATGCAAACCACTTTAACGAATTGGGCGCCCGCATGCCTAAAGGTGTGCTGTTGGTGGGCCCTCCCGGTACTGGTAAAACCCTCCTGGCCAGAGCTACCGCTGGTGAAGCAGGCGTGCCGTTTTTCTCCATCTCCGGTTCCGACTTTGTCGAGATGTTCGTAGGCGTAGGTGCATCCCGTGTCCGTGACCTTTTCGAACAGGCAAAAAAGAATTCCCCCTGTATCATCTTCATCGATGAAATCGACGCCGTAGGCCGCCAACGCGGCGCAGGTTTAGGCGGCGGCCATGACGAACGGGAGCAGACCCTCAACCAGTTGCTGGTGGAGATGGACGGTTTTGGCGCCAACGAGGGCGTCATTATGATCGCCGCCACCAACCGTGCCGATATTTTGGATCCGGCATTGATGCGTCCGGGCCGTTTTGACCGCCAGATCCTGGTGGGATATCCCGATATCAAGGGCCGCGAGGAGATCTTGAAGGTTCATGCCCGCAGTAAACCTCTGGCTCCGGATGTGGATCTTTCGATCATCGCAAAAACGACCTCTGGGTTCACCGGCGCAGACTTAGAAAATCTTTTGAACGAATCGGCTTTAATGGCAGCTCGTAAGGGACTGCGCGCCATTACCATGGAAGAGATTGAAGAAGCCACCATCAAGGTAGTGATGGGTGTGGAAAAACGCTCCCATGTTCTCAACGATCAGGATAAGCGCATCACCTCTTATCACGAGGCTGGCCATGCCGTAGTGACCTATTATATGCCGACCCAAGATCCTGTGCATCAAATTTCCATCATTCCCCGTGGTATGGCCGGTGGATATACCATGTCTTTGCCCCGTGAGGATCGCGCCCATATGACAAAGCAGGAGATGAATGAAAACATCGTTACCCTGTTGGGCGGCCGTGTGGCCGAATCATTGGTCATTGGAGACATTACTACCGGTGCCTCCAACGATATTGAACGGGCCACCGATTTGGCGAAAAAGATGGTAATGAAATACGGCATGAGCGACAAGCTGGGCCCCATCAATTATGCGTCTAGCGATTCCAATGAAGTATTTTTGGGCCGGGATTTCGGCCATACCAGGGAGTATTCCGAATCCTTGGCATCCCAGATTGACAACGAAGTTCGCGAGATCATTATGACGGCCTATCACCGTTGTGAAAGCATGCTTCAGGAGCATATGGATCAATTACATCAGGTTGCAAATTATCTCTTGGCCCATGAGAAAATGGACGGCGAGACCTTTGCATCCATGATGTCCGACCCTTGGACAAAAGAACCGCAAAACAGCTAAACGGAAGCATCCTGAAAAGGGATAGAGTCGATTAGGAGGGATTACCATGAAACGAAATTCAGCACGCATTTTATTTGGCTTGCTGTTTATCGGTTTAGCGGTATTTGTGGCAGGCAGTGCCTTTGGTTGGTGGTCGGATCAAGTGATCCACATTCTTTCTGAGAGCTGGTGGACCTTGTTCATCATCGTGCCCGGCGTAGCGGGTATCATATCGTCGGGTCCGAAGTTTTGGAATCTGCTCCTAATCGCCATTGGCGTATGGCTTATGGCCGAAAGCAGCGGCCTTTTGTCGGAAAGCCAATCCAGCGCATTTTTCTGGGCGGTGGTACTCTTATTGGTAGGAGCATGGTTACTGGTGGGATGGTTCTGGAAGCCAAAACATCCCACCAAACCACCGGCATCGCCCGTCCAGCCGGATGAAATGGAAGCGGCTTCCTGGGAAAAAAACAGTGATGACCATCCCGACTATGTAGCTATTTTTAGTGGCCGTCAGCTTTGTAATTTCACAAAGAATCTGCAAGGCGGTAAAGCCACAGCGGTATTTGGCGGGTTGGAAATCAACATGCGCGACGCTGTACCGCTCAGGGACATTACCTTGGAGTTGACCACGATTTTCGGAGGCATCGACCTTTATGTCCCAAGTAAAGCGCGTATTAAGGTGACAGGGACACCGGTGTTCGGTGGATTTGACAGTGTGTTTGTCCCAAATGAAGATCCGTCTCTTCCTCTTATCACAGTTAAATGCACCGCTGTGTTTGGCGGTATTGATTTGAAGTAAAACCATGTAGAAATCCCTATTGAATGTAGGGGTACTTCATAGGGTAAAAGGGCGCTGTCCAGCTGGGCGGCGCCCTATTCGTGAGAAAGCATCTTGAGATATTCTCAAGAGGAATCCATTATTTTTGGGCAAAGGTTGGAGGAGTCCATGGCGAAAAGAAAGAACACCTATGATAACGAAAGCATCTCAGCCTTGAAAGGCGCCGATCGGGTACGCAAACGCCCGGCTGTCATCTTTGGGTCGGACGGCCTGGAGGGATGCCAGCATTCTATATTTGAAATTCTGTCAAACTCCATCGACGAGGCCAGGGAGGGGTTTGGTAAACGTATTGTCATCACTCGATATAGCGACCAGTCAGTGGAAGTGGAAGACTTTGGCCGCGGCATCCCAGTGGACTTTAACAGCCGGGAAGACCGGTACAATTGGGAACTGGTCTTTTGCGAGCTGTACGCCGGCGGCAAATACAACAACGCCGACTCCGAAAGCTATGAGTTTTCTCTGGGACTCAACGGCTTGGGCCTGTGCGCTACCCAGTATTCGTCGGAATATATGGATGTGGAGGTCTACCGGGACGGTTTTAAATATACCCTTCACTTTGAGCACGGCGAAAACGTAGGCGGTCTCAAAAAAGAACCCACCACCAAAAAGGCCACCGGTTCCCGCATCCGTTGGCGTCCGGACCTTCAGGTTTTTACCGATATCGACGTTCCGCTCTCCTATTACCAGGATATTATCAAAAGGCAGGCCATCGTCAACGAGGGATTGACCTTTCTTTTACGGGATCAGGTGGGCCGGAGGTTTGAGGAGTACACCTATCTTTATGAGCGGGGCATCGCCGATCATGTAGAGGAGTTGGCAGGGGATAACGCCATGACCTCCGTGCAGGTGTGGCAGACCGAGCGCCAGGGCCGGGACCGGGCTGATAAACCGGAATACAAAGTGAAAATCAACGTGGCCTTGGCCTTTTCCAACAAGGTCAATGTGGCGGAATACTATCACAATTCCAGCTGGCTGGAGTACGGCGGTGCGCCGGAAAAGGCTGTGCGTTCGGCTTTTGTATCCCAGATCGACGCCTATCTCAAACAAAATGGCAAGTATAAGCAAGGGGAAAGCAAGATCTCCTTCCAGGACGTGGCCGATTGTTTGATCATCGTGATCTCGTCCTTTTCCACCCGGACGTCCTACGAAAACCAAACCAAAAAGGCCATCACCAACCGGTTTATCCAGGAGGCCATGACCGAGTTCCTCCGCCACCAGCTAGAGATCTATTTTATCGAAAATCCTATGGATGCGGAGAAGATCGCCGCCCAGGTACTAGTCAACAAAAGGAGCCGGGAAGAGGCAGAAAAGCTGCGTATCAGCAGTAAAAAGAAACTGTCGGGGAATTTGGATCTGTCCAACCGGGTGGAGAAGTTTGTGGACTGCCGCAGCCGTGATGTAGGCGTGCGTGAGCTCTACATCGTGGAGGGCGACTCGGCTCTAGGTGCCTGCAAACAGGCCAGGGATCCGGATTTCCAAGCCATTATACCAGTTCGAGGAAAAATTTTAAACTGTCTGAAAGCCGATTACAACCGCATCTTTAAAAACGACATCATCACCGACCTGTGCAAAGTGTTAGGATGCGGGGTGGAGGTCCGGACCAAAGCCAACAAGGATCTTTCTTCCTTTGATTTGGGCTCTTTGCGGTGGAACAAGGTCATCATCTGTACCGATGCAGATGTGGACGGTTTCCAGATCCGTACGCTGATTTTAACCATGCTGTACCGCCTGATGCCCACCCTCATTGAGGAGGGAAAGGTGTTTATTGCAGAGTCGCCCCTTTATGAAATTGGCACCAAGGACCAGACCTATTTTGCCTACACCGAGCAGGAGAAGGTCAAAGTGCTCCAGGAGATCGGGCAGGAACGGTATACCATCCAGCGGTCCAAAGGTCTGGGTGAAAACGAGCCGGAGATGATGAGCCTTACCACCATGAACCCCGCCACCCGGCGATTAATTAAAGTTATGCCTTCCGAGGCGGCTCGCACCTCCGAAGTATTTGACCTCTTACTTCGAGATAA
>CALCVR010000084.1 GCA_937905915.1 uncultured Eubacteriaceae bacterium | reverse complement strand
GAGATAAGGCCAAACTTTTTTTCCCGTGAGTTTATGTTTACGCCGGAGAGAAACCGATGTCATAACTAGCGCGCTCCTTTCCTGAAATAAAGGCGGAGGTGGTATTCCTCCGCCTTTTCTTTCTTCTTATGTGGATAAAATGTAAAATACTTTTACTTTAATTCAGGCAGTTTATTTCTGATTTCTGTTTCAAATAGCTCTATAGCGCTGTCGGTATCCATGGAATCATCACTGTTTACTGCCTCGATGACATAATTCCAAACCTCTGTGATAGTGACATCATACTCTGAAACAGGACGCAGATTGATTGTAGGCATCGCTTCCACAAAGAGAATTTCTCCCAGATTTTGGTCGCCAAAACTGGGATCGCTCATCTGCGCGAAATCAGGATCATTGTAAGCTTCTTTGTTAGCGTAATTATTACCGGTAAGTTCACGGGCCCGGGTAGTACCGTCTTTAGAAACCAGCCAGCTGATAAACTTATAGGCCCCCATTTTGTTGTTGGCGTCAGCGGGAATCATGTTTCCAGAGCCTCCCATGCTGAAGCAGCCTCCAGGAGGAATCATCAGCCCCCAAGTATCTGTTCCCTCCGGATCGTTGGGCCCAATAACATAAGCTGGTCCCCAAGAAGCGCAAGGATAGAAAATATGGATGTCATCAGCGAAAGAAGCGCTGTAGGCAGGAGAGGATTCGCTGATGTTATCACAAACCTTATTATTTCGGAAATCAACCATAAAATCTAAGGTGTTGCGAACGGAATTTTCCAAATCCAGCTTATCGTCGGAAACAATTGGAGTGGAATTTTGTCCGTCGATAATATACTTTACGCTGGAAAGGCCTGTAAACATAAAGACCTCACCGTTGGTATCCCTTTGCAGATCAATACCAACCTGTTTGAAGGCCTCCCAGTCAGAGAGCATAGCCTCCAACTCTTTCCGGTCAGAAGTACCTAAGTATTTTTCAGCCACATCTTTCTTGTAGGCCATGCCGGCAGTGCTAATATCCATAGGGATACATACAAAAGCGCCGTTTTCATCCTTGCAGAGAGGCCCGAAATAGTCAAAAATAGTGGACTCGTCAAAATTGTAGGGTTCGGCGCTCAGGTCTTCCCAGATTCCTAGAGACATCATAGTTCCACGTTGTCCGATTTCACTGGAAATGGCGTCGGGCAGATCAAGTCCGGCGCTAATGGTGGTTTGCAGCTTTTGGAAAGCTTCGGTTTGCTGGATTGTCACATACTCCATTTCTCCATTGTAACCAGTATCTTCCGCAAAGGCGTCAAATAAGGTTTGCACCTCGCCTACGCTCCAACCCCATACTACAATATCTCCATCCTCGTCTTTCGCCGGATCTGTTTGGCCTTCACTTGATTCAGCCTGAGAATTGCCTGATGAGGTCGTGGGCGTTCCAGAACCCGAACAGCCGCTCATAGCGG
>CALCVR010000083.1 GCA_937905915.1 uncultured Eubacteriaceae bacterium | reverse complement strand
AAACGTCTATGTCCTGGTCCACTAGCTCCGGTCAATCTACTTCTCAAGCGTCTACTCAAACCAATGCTTCCACCAAGTCTATGAATCCTCTCACCGGCCAATCCAATCTCCCGGCTGACGCTGTGGGATTGCGTCCTGTCGGCATTATGATCAACAACATCGAGGCCGCTACCCCTCAGCACAACATCGCTTCGGCCGACATATGCTACGAGATGCAGGCTGAAGGTGGTATTACCCGAATCCTCGCCCTGTATTCCGATTGGAAAAACCTTTCTATGACCGGTTCCATCCGCAGCGCCCGTCCTTATTTTGTGGAACTGGCCCAAAGTCACGATTGCATTTACGTCCACGTGGGAGGCAGCCAGGATGCTCTGGACGCCATCGAATCCTCCAAGGTAGACAGCATCAACGGCGTCAGCGATTCGGTCACCATTTGGCGGGACCCAGGGCGCAAGAAAAGCATGGGAAGCGTCCACAGCTGCGTCACCAACGGAGAAAAACTTACCCAATGCGTGCAGAAGCGGGGCATCCGCACCAAAGCAAAATCCGATCGCTCGGCTTTTTCTTTCCGCGCCGAAGGCCAGTCCCAGACGCCTCAAGGCCAAACCTGTGAGACCTTAACCGTTCCTTTTTCCTCCTATGCCACCAGTCAATTCCTTTATGATCCTCAGGATGCCGTATATGCCAAATACCAATTTGACAAAGGACAAATAGATGCTGCTTCCGGAAAACAGGTGGAGGTCACCAACGTCTTGGTCCTGCGCACCGCCATCACTCCTACGGGGGATAGTTTAGGCCACGTGGACATTCAGCTCAAGGGCGGAGAGGGGATTTATGCTTCCTTGGGCCAGTGTCAGGATATCCGGTGGAGCAAAGATTCTGCATCTGATCCCATCCGCCTTACCGACTCCTCCGGTCAGGAGCTTCTTTTGAACCCAGGTAAAACCTGGATCTGTATTGTGGGACCAAAGGACGATGTAGAAGTAAAGTGATTTCCATATTTCTCAATTTGAAAAACCCCCTTAGGCAAAGAGACCTAAGGGGGTTCTATTGTTTTTAATTCTTAATTAACATTTCTCTATTTTTAATAAAAAAGCCCGCCGGGTACAGGGAGGAAGGTTGCACCCGGCGGAAGTGATATACAAAAAGAAAGAGACGTTAAACATCAGAGCGGCGGCGGATCGTCATCCCCGCCGCTCCTGCGGGAATAAGGGCAACCCCGGCATCCTCCGGCGCATCCGCCCGATCCCTTGTTTTGCCGACGCTTTTTGTGAGACCAAAGCGCAAGTATTACCAACAAAACCACTAGAAACAATATAACAATATCGATCGGTCCCATAGGAGTCAACCCCTCTGATCCAGATACTCTATTCTATGCTGCTCTATGTTGTTTTTGGCACTATTGTTAATCTACGCTAACAATATAACACAATCCAATTAATCTGTCAAGAGAAAAGACATAAAAAATTCTCTTTTTCCTATATGAATGCT
>CALCVR010000082.1 GCA_937905915.1 uncultured Eubacteriaceae bacterium | reverse complement strand
CCGATCATATCATCGACCTTGGGCCAGAGGGCGGCGATCAAGGCGGTCAGATCGTGGTATGTGGCACACCTGAAAAAGTGGCGCAAACCAAAGAATCCTATACAGGACAATATCTCTCTAAAATTCTTAACGCATCAAAGGATAAATAAAACAAAAAAAGATCCAGCAGGTCAAGTGATCTGCCGGATCTTTTTTGTTTCGATTATAGCTGCGCTATGGCTTCTCTTATTTTTAAATCCAAAGCATCATCCCAACAGCCGCTGTCGGTATGAGTCCAATCCACCTCTCCGCAAAAGCTGGTGTTTAAGATACTAAAAAACATTTTTGTTTGTCTACGAGCCACATCAGCCCCGTCTCCTTTGGCCCCGCTTGTTGTTAAAAGAAATCCTTTTTTGGGCCGCTGGATTGTGGGTTTTCTTCCCAGTACAAAACGAATGCTCCAATATCTCTGGAGACGGTCCACCACTGCCTTCATGGGCGCCGGATAGGACATAAAATAAATCGGGGTAGCAACTATAAAAACATCGGCCATCTCCAGCTGCTCCCATAAAGAATCCCCATCCCGATGGCGGCAACGTCCTTCTGCATCACAGGCCCCGCATCCGTCGCAAGGAGTAAGAGGGGAGGTAAAACAATGATATTCTTCTATCTGGGCTGAGGACGGCAGCTGACTTAAAAAGACATCTAGTAATTTACCGGTATGCCCATCCCGTTTAGGCGAACCAAACAACACCAAAACACGCATGTTAAAATCACTCCTGAACCGGTTCGTCGCAGAAGCGGCACACCAAATGATCCCCTTTTCGATCAAAAAGATGAGGGAGATATTGTTCTCGATTGGTAATGCAAGCGGGGTTAGTACAGCGAACGTCGTCGGTACTAGATGGTGCCGGGGCCAAATAGCGCTCTCCATGCTGCTCTATCAGCGTCATCATCAGGGCCATGCGGGCATACATACCATACTCTGTCTGCTCAAAGTACACAGCCCGAGGATCGTCGTCCACTTCATAAGTGATTTCATCTACGCGGGGAAGGGGATGCAAAATTTTCAAGCTAGGCTTGGCTGCCTTTAATTTCTCTCCATCCAGCACATATACGCCCTTTTGGCGTATATACTCTTCCTCGGAAGCAAAACGCTCCTGCTGGATTCTTGTCATGTAGAGCACGTCCAGCATGGGGATGGCCTCTTCTAAGCTGTTGACCTCCTGATAGGGGATTTTTTTCTCCTCCAGCCGGTCCTTGATATATTGAGGCACGCCCAACTGAGGCTTGGAAATCAATACAAAGGAATTACCTTCAAAACGGCTCATAGCCTTGATGAGGGAATGAACTGTCCGGCCGTACATCAAATCGCCGCAGCAGCCGATGCAGAGATTATCCAAACGTCCAGTTTCCTCGTACAGGGTGAAAAGATCGGTCAATGTCTGAGTGGGATGAAGATGTCCGCCGTCGCCAGCATTGATGATCGGGACGCGTGAATAAAGCGACGCCGCCTTAGGCGCTCCGGACATGGGATGACGCATAGCGATGAGATCTGCGTATCCACTGACCACACGCACTGTATCTTTTAAGCTTTCACCTTTGGACACCGATGAATTCTCCGGATTATCAAACCCAATGATTCGGCCTCCTAAACGCAGCATGGCGGTCTGGAAAGACATCTGTGTGCGGGTGGACGGTTCAAAAAATAAGGTGGCTAAAATCCTGCCTCTGCAAGCCTGATCATAACGGCTGGGATGCCTTTTGATATCGTGGGCCAGTTTGAGAAGGCCCATCCACTGCTCTTTGGAAAGCTGATTCAAATCGATTACATGCCTTGGTGTCATTGACAATTCCCCCCATCGAAATTTTCCGTCTCCTATTGTACCAGCATTGCCGGAACTTGACAAGACTTACCCCACTTCGCCCTTCATGGTCAGGGAAATCCGTTTTTTCTCTACATCCACTGAAAGAACCCGGACTTTTACAATATCCCCTGCTGCCAACAGTTCACTAGGGTGCCGGATATACCGATCGGCCATCTGAGAAATATGGACTAACCCATCCTGGTGGACGCCGATATCCACAAAGGCGCCGAAATCCACCACATTGCGCACCGTGCCGTCCAGTTCCATGCCTGGTTTCAGGTCGCTCATCTCCATAACGTCGGTCCGAAGCAGGGGAGGCGGAAGCTGATCGCGAGGATCTCGTCCTGGCTTCATAAGCTCCGATACAATGTCCCACAAAGTAGGGATGCCTACACCGATCTTTTCCGACACGGTTCGTTCTCCCAGCTCCTTAACACGGCTTACCAAACCCGATAGTTTCTGAGAGGTGACATCTTCGGCCGAATAGCCGCAAAGGGTCAGCAGCCCTTTTGCCGCCTTGTAGGACTCAGGATGCACAGCTGTACGATCCAAGACCTCTTTGCTCTCCGGTATTCTTAAAAATCCGGCGCATTGCTCAAAGGTCCGCGGCCCCAGCTTTGGAACCTTTTTTAATTGGGTGCGGGAGGAAAACGCCCCATTCTCTTTTCGGAACTCCACGATGTTTTTGGCCACGGTGGCATTGAGTCCCGCTACATGGGAGAGAAGGGAAGGGGATGCCGTATTGACGTCCACTCCTACGGTGTTGACGCAGCTTTCCACCACACCGTCCAACGCCTCCCCCAGAGCCTTCTGCGGCATATCGTGTTGATACTGGCCTACGCCGATGGATTTGGGATCGATTTTTACCAACTCAGCCAGAGGATCCTGAAGCCGGCGGGCAATAGATGCAGCGCTACGCAGAGACACGTCATATTGAGGAAGCTCCTGCGCCGCCAGCTTAGAGGCGGAGTACACCGACGCCCCCGCTTCGCTGACCACCATATAAGATATTCCCTCCGGTAGCTGGGGAAGAAGATGCGCCACAAACAGTTCCGTTTCCCGGGAAGCCGTCCCATTGCCGATGGAAAAAATCGTTGCGTCGTACTTTTGAACCAATTCTGTTAAAACAGCGCCGGCTTCTTCCTTCTTATTGTGAGGCGGCGTAGGATAAATTACAGCAGTGTCCAAAATATGACCAGTTTCATCCACCACCGCTACTTTACATCCGGTCCGATAAGCAGGGTCCAATCCGATGACCCGTTTCCCTTTGACCGGAGGCTGCATCAGGATGCGGCGCAGGTTGGAGGAAAATACACCAATGGCTGATTGATCGGCCCGTTCCGTAAGATCCGAGCGGATCTCCCTCTCCACCGATGGGAAGATCAAACGATCGTAAGCATCTTCTGCCGCAGCTCTTACAACGGGGCTACAGGGACTTCCCTCCTTAACCGATTGCTCAAAGAGGATCTTAAGTGCCTGCACTCGATCCAAAGAAATCGACACCTTTAAGTATTCTTCCCGTTCCCCTCGATCGATGGCCAGCACGCGATAGCCTGGAATGCGACGGATGGGTTCACTGAACGCATAGTAAAGACGGTAAACCGAGTCTTCCTCTTTGGCGGCTTCCGAGCGCAGAATGCCTTGAGACATCACCAAAGACCGCAGCCGTTTCCGAATGGACGCATCATCGGAGAGATTTTCTGCGATAATAT
>CALCVR010000081.1 GCA_937905915.1 uncultured Eubacteriaceae bacterium | reverse complement strand
AAAAATCCCCTCCCGCCATGGAGAGGGTCACCGGCTCAATGCCGATGGGACGCAACAGACGATCCATCTCTTCCAATTTATCCATATTCTGTGTGGCTACCACAAAACGCATCATTGCTCTTCCTCCTCGTTAAACAGGGCGTCGGCAAAGGCTTTGGCGTCAAAGGGCTGGAGATCGTCGATCTGTTCCCCTACGCCAATCATCTTGACCGGTACCTTCAGGTCTTCCCGGATGGCGATGACCACGCCGCCCTTGGCGGTGCCGTCCAATTTTGTCAGCACGATACCGGTGATACCGGCGGTATTTTTAAACTTCCTGGCCTGGTTGACAGCGTTCTGGCCGGTGGTGGCATCCAGCACTAGCAGGACTTCCTGATCGCAATCAGGCGCTTCCCGCTGGATGACACGGCTGATTTTACCCAGCTCGTCCATGAGGTTTTTCTTGTTGTGCAGACGGCCGGCGGTATCGCAGATCACCACGTCGGCATGACGGGCTTTGGCCGCCGTCAATGCGTCAAACACCACGGCTGCCGGGTCGGAACCCTCGGCGTGACGCACCATATCCACCTGAGCCCGGTCGGCCCAAATCTGCAATTGGTCGATAGCGGCGGCGCGGAAGGTATCGGCGGCGGCCAAGATGACCTTTTTACCGTCGTCCTTGAGCCGGGCCGCCAGTTTGCCGATGGTCGTGGTCTTGCCGACACCGTTGACGCCGATGACCAAAATCACCGATGGCTTTGTGGTAATGCGGAGATCCTCCCCACCCTCCATCATCTCGGTGATGATCTCCTTAATGAGTCCACGCACCTGTTGAGGATCGGTGATACCCTGTTCTTTCACTCTGGCGCGAAGCTGCTCGCAGATGCGTTCGGCCGTAGGAAGCCCTACGTCGGCCATGACCAATGCTTCTTCCAAGTCTTCAAACAATTCCTCGTCGATTTTCGTAAAGGAATTGAGTACCATATTGATCTTACTGGCTACGGAATCCCTTGTTTTTTTCAGTCCTTCTTTGATTTTTGAGAACAGTCCCATCCTTCGGGCACTTCCTTCCTCTTTTATAATTCTATATGGGGCACTTCTTTAACGAAGGCCTAACTTTTCTTCCACCTCCGAGGCCTTGAGTTCCAGGAGCTTGGACACCCCTTCCTCCTGCATGGTGACGCCGTACAAAACGTCGGCCTCTTCCATGGTGCCCCGGCGGTGGGTAATGACAATAAATTGCGTATTCCCACACATGCGGCGCAAATAGGCGGCGAACCGGTCCACATTGACGTCGTCTAACGCCGCTTCAATCTCATCCAGGATGCAGAAGCAGGCAGGGCTAACCCGCAAAATAGCAAAATACAGGGCGATGGCCACCAATGCCTTCTCTCCTCCTGAAAGGGAATCCAGATGGGTGATGATCTTCCCCGGAGGCTGCACCGATATCTCAATGCCGGAGCGGAGTACGTCCTCTGGATCGGTAAGTCGCAGCGACACCCTGCCTCCGCCAAACAGTTCTGAAAAAATCTCGCCGAAATTCTGATTGATTTGACGAAACCGATCCAGAAATAAATCCTGCATTTTAGTGGTCAATTCACGGATCATCTGGTAAAGCTGATCCCTTGCCTTTTCTGCATCGTCAATCTGCTCCCGCATGAATTCATACCGGCTACTAACCTCTTT
>CALCVR010000080.1 GCA_937905915.1 uncultured Eubacteriaceae bacterium | reverse complement strand
CTATTTTTTATAAAAAAGCGGAATCAGTGGCATTTCGCCTCTGATTCCGCCTTCCAGATGGTCCCAAATTATTTGTCCACCGCTTCTTTGAACGCTCTGCCTGCTTTGAACACAGGGTATTTACAGGGGGCGACAGTCATCTGTTCGCCGGTTCTGGGATTGCGATAGACCTTCTCGCCGCGCTCACGGCGCTCAAAGGTACCAAAGCCAATCAGCTGCACTTTATCATCCTGGGCCACTGCCTCCATGATGGCATCCATCATAGCTGCAACAGCTTTCTCAGCATCTTTTTTGGTCAGTTCAGATTTTTCTGCAACAGCAGCAATGAATTCTGATTTGTTCATGAACATAACTCCTTCACAAGATTTATAACATCCACAGGCTGATAAAGCGCCTGCCGAATACAATAAAATAAGCGATGGTTCTTTTTATTCCATCAAGCCTACTTGCCCCGAGGCACCCAGATCAACCAACGCAAGAGAAATCTTATGACTCCTCCTGCTTGACCTCATCCCAAAAAGCATCCAATTGCTCTAAGGGAAGTTCTTTCATATCTTTTCCCTGGGCCGTAACCTTATGCTCCACACCTTCAAAACGGCGGACAAATTTGTCGCACGCTTTGGTCAGCGCCTCTTCTGCGTCACAATTGAGAAACCGCGACACATTGACAGCGGAAAACAAAACGTCTCCCAACTCTTCCTCGTATTGAGCCGAACGTCCTGCCTCCACTGCTTCCCGCAGTTCTGAGGTTTCCTCCTCCACCTTTTGGAGGGCACCGGACACATCCGGCCAATCGAATCCCGCACGGGCAGCCTTTTGCTGTACTTTGGTGCTGCGCATCAATGCCGGTAAAACCTTGGGGACGCTATTGAGGACCTCTGTATTGGTCTTCTGCCCTTTGGTCTTTTTCTTAATTTCATCCCAGTTTTTAAGCACTTGACCAGAAGTATCTGCAATCACATCTCCAAAAACATGAGGATGGCGCACAATCAACTTTTTACAAATGCCGTCGCACACATCGTCGAAATCAAAACGACCGGCCTCCTGCTCTATCCGGGAGTGAAACACCACCTGTAGAAGCACATCCCCTAGCTCTTCCTTGAGCAGCTCAGAATCCTGGTTATCGATGGCCTCCACCACTTCATAGGTTTCCTCAATCATGTTTTTTCGGATGCTCTCATGGGTTTGCTCACGATCCCAAGGGCAACCTCCTGGGGCTCGAAGCATCTCCATAATTTTTAGTAAATCTTGGATCCCATATCGATCCTTTGTCTCAAAATCCATAGAACTCCTTTTTGCGGTTTTCTATTTCACCGCAGGGGCTATCTCATATCCCCTTTTCCTTCTCAGTAAAAGTATACGTCCGATGTATTATATTAACGTATCCAGCCCCTTTTTTCAAGTAGACGAGCGATTTTTTCCCCTTTGGGAAGCAATAAAATATCTTCTTTGGACACCACGCGTAACAAGAACAAAGAAACCACATACACAACGCCGGCTACTGCAATGGCTCCTAACACTGCAATTTTAGACGGCAGCACCAAGCACAGCAATCCATTGACAGAAAATCCTGCCGCTGCACAGAATAGTCCTGAAATCAAGGGTTTTACAAAAATCCTAGTAAAATTCAACTTTACCTTGGTGGTCCTGCAAAGAACATAAAGGTCGGCTACAATTAAAAATAGATAGCTGGCAAATGTCCCGATGGGAGCCCCTACGATATTGACATTCGGAATATGGATGAGCACCATATTAAATACAAATTTAATAGCCGCTGAAACAAGCATCAATTTGACGATGGTAGAGGCCTTGCCTACCGCTTGCAGCATACTGTTAATGGGCGTAATAAGGGCAAGCAAAATAACACAGATGCCCAAGATGGTCAAGAGCGGAGTGGCAACCGCAATCTCCTTGGGATTTCCATAAAGGAGTCCCATAATGGGTCCCGCCAAAACCGAAATGCCTAAACCGGCCGGGATTCCCAGCAAACCTGTGATTTTAATCACAGACTCAATGCTTTTCTTCGTGGCTTTTCGATCCCGCAGCGTCCAAGCGGCCGTCACCGCCGGCAAAGCGCTGACGCCTACCGACGTGGTCAAAGTGGGGATTAGATTAAACATGGTAATAGCCTTGCCTGAATAACTGCCATAGAGATAGTTTGGAATTTGGCTATTGCTAATGCCGTCCGGCAGCCTTCCTTCGTAAAGCTGACGGATAGTGTCGGAGCTGTTTTGCATCACATCACTCAACCCCGATTGGACGGTAATGGTATCGATCAAGCTGGAAAGGTTATTGGCCAAAGCACCCAGAGCCACCGGGATGGCGATGGCCATCATGGTGCGGAGCAACGTTTTGTTGGACATGGGTTCCGGGGATGCCGCCAATTCAGCTTTGGTAATCCCGTCTCCACGGATACGGCGGCGCAAAGTCAAGTAAATGGCGCCAAACACCGTTCCCAGCATGACGCCTCCAATGGCGCCGGCCGAAGCATAAGGCAAGCAAGCATTATGAGCGGCTTGCTCCATCAGCTGACCGATCTCTTCTTGACTTTCCCCACCTTCGATGGGAACTAAAATAACCTTACCCGCCTGCTCTTCCAACGCTTTTATTTCTTCGTCCGACATGGAACTGGTGGCCACCGTCTCAAACGTATGGCCAAATACCTGCCCATTTTGCTGGAATTGCCCCATCCCCATGTTAATAATCAAGTTTGCACAAACAAGCCCTAAGACCAATTTCCCCATGGCCTCGATGATTTGGGAGATGGCTGTAGGCTTCATGTTGGAAAGCCCTTGGTAATATCCCCTTTGGATGGACATGACGCACAAGAAGAAAATGGAAGGCGACATCACCAGCAGGCTATAGAGGGAATTAGGATTGTCGATAACCTTTACAAAAAGAAAAGAACCTGCAAACATCAAAAGGCTGCCCAGCAGGCCTGTGACAATCAGCACACGGGCCGCTACCTTTTGAATCCGGCGAACATCCCGGAACCGCCCTCTCGCCACATTTTCAGCCACCATCCGAGAGATAGCCACCGGGAATCCCGCTACAGCGATGGTCTGGATGGGCACAAATAAATTATAAGCGCTGCCAAAATACCCCATGCCAGTGGAGCCAATTAAATGGTCTAAGGGGATTTTAAACAATGCGCCAATGACCTTGACCAAAATGGCTCCTGCGATCAGAATAATCGAGCCATGTACAAAATTCTGCTTGGTACGAGCCGACACAGGCAACAACTCCCATTCATGATGTCCATCGGCCGCATCTCAGAAATCCCGGCGGCCAATCGGTTAATTCCAGAAAGAATCCTCTTTCATCACCTGATCCAGAAGATCACGCAAAATGTCCACCAGTGAGGATTCTGCCAAATTGTTCATTTCTGTGTGTTCATCCACCGACTGT
>CALCVR010000079.1 GCA_937905915.1 uncultured Eubacteriaceae bacterium | reverse complement strand
GGACTCAGCCACAGAAATATGGAAATCACAGCGGGTTAATCCTTCTACCACCACTTGCTCTAGATTATCCACATCCTGGCCGTAGATGGCGCGGCCCAACCGGCGGCGTAATTCATCCATTACCGGGTAAATCAAGGTATCGGCATCGGCCCGGTCAGGGGCCATGGCAGTGACCCGCAGCTGTACCTCCCCCTCCTTTGCATAAGGGGCGACGGTGGGATTTTCTCCTTCCATTAAGTCGGATACCGCAGCTTCTACCGCCGATTCTCCCATGCCAAAGATGTGAAGGGTATGGGAGACGATGGTCTGTTTGGTCATCTCCATCAACTGAGGCTTTACCGACTGCTCAAACATGGCCTTTAGTTCCCGAGGAGGACCCGGCAACATAATGATCAGTTGGTTGCCCTTGGCCACAGCGCAACCCGGCGCTGTCCCCTCCGTATTGGGAAATACCACGCAGCCTTTGGGCAGCATGGCTTGTTTTTTATTGTTCTCGGTCATTTCTCGGCCGCGCTTTTCAAAGAATTCTTGGATTTTCTGGAGGGAGGGCTCGTGAAGTTCCTGCTCGATCCCTAGCTCTTCGCAAATGGTCTGGCAGGTTAAGTCGTCGGCCGTGGGACCCAGGCCGCCCGAGGTAATCACAATATCGCTGCGAGACAGCGCGATACTTAACGCTGACTTGAGACGCTCCGGATTATCCCCCACCGTCGATTGAAAGTGGACTGTGATGCCCACTGCGGCCAATTGACGGGAGAGATATTGGGCGTCGGTGTTGAGAATATCGCCCAACAACAATTCGGTTCCAACAGAAATAATCTCTGCTCTCACGAAAGTGCTCCTTTCCTATTCTGGCGGGCAGCGCCCGCTTCCATGCCGCTCTGGGGTTTGATTTACGCTTATTCCTTTGGGGCACGGTAACTTTCTCTGTATCTTTGTTCATAGGGCAAAGTTACCGTGTTATCCAGAATCTTATAACTACAATTTCTCATCGCGACATGGCTGCGGATTCTATCCGCGCGGGCAGTGCCCGCCTCCATGCCGCTCTGGGGGTTTGATCTACGCTTATTCCTTTGGGGCACGGTAACTCCTATCTAGCGCATTATGGGTGCAAGCACTGCCCACTGTTTGCTTCTATAACCATCTCTCGCACGCCCTCCACTGCTTCCTGAACCAACTGATCAAGAGGCAGCTTTTGTTCCGCTGCCTCCAGATCGGAAAGCCGCGGCCTGGTCTTAGGATGCTTAGGCGTGAATACAGTACAACAGTCCTCATAGGGCTGAATGGAAATGTCAAAGGTCCCGATTTTACGGGAAATTTCCACAATTTCTTCTTTATCCATACCACACAGGGGACGCAGTACCGGAAGATCTGCCACTGCATCGGTACACACCATGGCAGGTAAGGTTTGGCTTGCCACTTGGCCAACGCTTTCCCCTGTTATTAAAGCCAAACAATCCCTTTTCTCCGCCACGGCTGAAGCAATTCGGACCATAAAGCGGCGCATAACCACTGTGAATAAGTCCTCCGGGCAGTGATCCCGGATGGCTTCCTGAATAGAGGTAAAGGGGACGATGAGCAGCTTCATCCGACCGGCATATCCGGCCACTTGGGTCAATAGTTCAATGACTTTGCGTTCTGCCCTCTCGCTGGTATAAGGAGGGCTGGCAAAATGGATGGCTGTCAATTGAAGCCCGCGTTTGGCCATCATGTACCCGGCTACAGGGCTGTCGATACCGCCGGAGATGAGCAGTAGGCCACGGCCTCCCGTCCCCACCGGCATACCGCCGGCTCCCGGCAACACTTTTCCATGGATGTAGGCGCCGAAATCTCGGATCTCTACCATAACGGTGACGTCCGGATGATGCACATCCACTTTTAAATGGGAAAAACGATCCAGCAGCTTCTCCCCCATGGCGGCGCAAATGGCTGGCG
>CALCVR010000078.1 GCA_937905915.1 uncultured Eubacteriaceae bacterium | reverse complement strand
TACTTTAAAGGTTCTAGCGTTTTCCAGCGTCTCTTCCAAATAACCAGGAGCAACCTCTAAGATGACGTCCATCTCTTTTGGCGCCACCATAGCGCGGGACAATGCCACAATGCCAAACACTTGCCTTACCCGCGCTACAGCCTCATCCAAGTCGATGGATGATTCCTTGGGTTCAATGGTGATGACCGATTGAGCCTTACGGATCTCAAAGGATCCAAGGTCTGCCAGACGGCGGCGAATATTTTTTACTAAAATGGACTCAAAGGTGGAGCGATTGAGCCCCTTGAGGGCCAGTTCCCCCATTTTTGCCAATATAATTTCATTCACAGTTAAAAACTCCCTGTTTTCCTCTTTATTTCCTCAGACGGGCGATGCCTTCCTCGATGCCTTCTACCAAAGCCTTTACATGCTCCATCCGGTTAAACCGAGAGAAGCTGATGCGAAGGGCGCTGTCCACAGTCTTGCGGCCCAGCCCCATAGCGGCTAAGGGCCGGCTGAGAGCTCCCTTAGAACATGCCGATCCGCTGGAGACATAAATTCCCTTCTGCGCTAAAAAATGAAGCATGGTTTCAGAGCGAACTCCTTCTACCGACAAATTAAACACATAAGGCAAAGCGTCCTCCGGCGAATTGATGTGTACGCTTGGCATTTCCTCGGCCGCCTTGTGCAGAGCTGTCCATAATTTTGAAACCTGCTCTGCATGTTGGGCGATATCCCCCAAGGCTTCCACTGCTGCGCCAAATCCGGCAATGGACGGCGTCCCTTCGGTTCCGGGACGGATTCCCCATTCTTGGCTTCCCCCAAACTGTCTGGGTAAAATACGCGTTCCTTTGCGGATGTACAAGGCTCCTGCACCCTTTGGGCCGTGGATTTTGTGGGAGGAAATGGTCATAAGATCCACCCCCAGCGCCGCGGGGCGGCAAGGCATTTTGCCGAAGGCCTGCACGGCGTCACAGTGGATCAGGGCAGGAGCGCCCGACTTTTTTACCGCTTTTTTAATGTGTTCCACCGGTTGAATGGCTCCGGTTTCGTTATTGACCAACATCATACTGACCAGGATGGTATCCTGGTTGACCGCTTCCTCAATAGATTGAATGGAAATCTTGCCATCCGGTGCCGGAGCCAATCGGATGACTTCAAACCCCTGTTGTTCCAAGGCGTCCGCTGTTTCGTACACGGAAGAATGCTCCAGCTGTGTGATAACAATGCGATTGCCGGCTCTTTTTTTTGCAGCCGCGCTGCCAAACAAAGCGAGATTATTGGCCTCGGTACCGCCGGAGGTAAACACAATCTCCCTCTCCATACAGCCTAGACGATAGGCTATGGCGCGACGAGCTCGATTGATTTCATCTTCCGCTTCCAGCCCTTTCTGATGCAGCGACGACGGATTGCCATACGACACCGTCATCACCTGCACCATACGTTCAACTGCTTCCTCGCACACTCTGGTAGTCGCACTATTGTCCAGATAAACGTCTTGCAAGCTCATTCCCCTCAATCCACAAAAAGCGGAAAATGCGCTTTTTTCCACTTGCACACCCGCTTTGATTGTCCTATCAAATAACTAGATATTATTATACAACAATCCCCTTCCTTCCGCAAGACACCTAGCCACTGGCTTTTTTCTCCTATTTTCTGTCCTTTTCCGGCTGCCTGTAAGCCTAGACAAACGCTGGCTTAAAATGGTATACTTATAAAGTATATCGTTATAACGAATTGTCTTACTGTTAATATTCAGTGCTTTTGGAATACTGGTTGGGAGGATGCTATGCAGCAAAGCCATTTTTTCGCTATGTTGTCCCGTATGAAGCATATCAACCGTTGGGGCCTTATGCGCAATACCTATTCGGAAAATATCAGCGAACACAGCCTTCAGGTGGCCATGATTGCCCATGCGTTGGCTGTGCTGCGTAACCGCCGGTTTGGGGGATCAGTATCTCCGGAACGGGCGGCTCTTCTGGCTCTCTTCCACGATACGCCGGAGATTCTAACCGGCGATCTTCCCACCCCGGTCAAATACCGCAATCCGTCCATCCGGTCAGCCTACCAGCAGGTGGAATTGGATTCCGCACAGCAGCTTCTGGATCTCCTCCCCGACGACTTGCAGGAGGATTACCGCCCTCTTTTTCTTCCCCAAGAGGAGGAGAAGGAACTTTGGACATTGGTCAAAGCGGCCGACAAGCTCTCAGCCCTTGTCAAATGCATCGAGGAACAGAAGGCCGGCAATCAGGAATTTCGTACAGCTGCTGTTTCCACTCGCCAGGCCATTGTAGATCTGCATGTCCCTGAGGCCGACGTATTTTTGGAGGAGTTTCTCCCTTCCTTCTCCCTGACATTGGATGAGCTTAACGGCCATTCCTAAAGATATCTTTTTCCCTACGGGCATATAAAAGGAAAAGGCCAACGATCCTCACAGCTGCAAACAGCATGCGCCTTTTCCTCTCCTCAAAAGGGATACCGTATTCTTTTCCCCTGAAACCAAGCAAATGGAGTGATTTTCATATGGCATTTTGCCCTTTTCACGCCTATGATCCCGATCATCGCAGTCCTTTTGGCGCTGTGCCTGCCGGGACTGCAGTACATCTCCGCGTCCTGCTGCCCAGGGATTACGGCTGTTCCTCCTGTACCCTAGTCATCCGATCTGATCCTCAAAAGGAGCCTCGCCGGTATGGGATGTTCTGGTGTGGTATGGAAGGCCAAAATTCCGAATGGTGGGAGTGCCATTTTAAACCCGATGCAGAAGGGCTTTATTGGTATTCCTTTGAGTGCCAAACCCATCAGGGAAAACTCCCCATCTCGGCTCGTCCTGACGGCAGCGGCGTGCTGGGAGGACAAGGCGCTTGGCAGCTGACAGCTTATGATCCTGCTTTTCAGACGCCGGACTGGATCAAAGGCGGCGTCTATTATCAGATCTTCCCCGACCGGTTTGCTTCTTCCGGGCGCCCTAAACAGGGCGTGCCCCACGACCGTACTTTGCGCCAAGACTGGGGGGAGCAACCAGAGTGGAGGCCCAACGCCCAAGGCAAGGTCACCAATTCCGACTTTTTCGGCGGCGATCTTCTCGGCATTGAGCAAAAGCTCCCCTACTTAGAGAGTTTAGGCGTTACCTGCCTTTACCTCAACCCCATTTTTGAATCCCATTCCAACCATCGGTACGATACCGCTGATTATACCAAAATCGATCCTTTGTTGGGAAATGAAGGCGAATTAAAACGTCTGTGTGCCAAAGCAGCCAAACGAGGCATCCGCATTGTACTAGACGGTGTTTTCAGCCATACCGGTTCCGACTCGGTGTATTTTAACCGGGAGGGACGGTATGCTCCAAACGGAGCTTACAATACCCAGCAGTCCCCTTATTATTCCTGGTACAAGTTTCAGAAATGGCCGGAACTCTACACTTCCTGGTGGGGGTTTATCACCCTGCCGGAGGTCCATGAAGAGGACCCCTCCTTTTTGGAGTTTATTTGCGGGGATCAAGGAATCCTCAAAAAATGGCTGCGGTGCGGTATATCCGGTTGGCGTCTGGATGTGGCCGACGAGCTTCCTGATCTCTTTTTGGAACGGCTGCGCCAATCGGTAAAAGAGCAAAATCCCGACGCCCTCATCCTAGGGGAAGTCTGGGAGGATGCCTCCAATAAGGAAAGCTACGGCGCCCGTCGCAAATTCCTGCTGGGGAAACAGCTGGATTCGGTGATGAATTATCCATTTCGCAACGCCATCCTGGGCTTCTTGACCGGGGGCAAGGGGGAGGATTTTCTGACTGCTGTCATGTCGGTGTGCGATCACTATCCCGCCCCGGCGCTGCATGCCCTTATGAATCACATCGGTACACACGACACCGAACGCGCCCTTACGGTTTTAGCCGGAGAACCGGCAGGCAACCGGGGCCGGGATTGGCAGGCGGAACAACAATTATCCCCGGAACAGAGGAACCGCGGCCTGCATCTGATGCGTCTTGCCTCGGTGATGCAATACACCCTTCCCGGCGTCCCTTCTCTCTATTACGGCGATGAGGCCGGGATGGAGGGATACAAAGATCCCTTTAACCGCGGCTGTTATCCCTGGGGCAAGGAGGATCATTTCCTTATCAAATGGTACCGTCGTCTTGGGCGTATCCGCAAGATCTGCCCCGCCTTGGCAGACGGGGAGTTTATCCCCTTGTTTGCCCAGGGGGATGTGTTGGCCTTTGGGCGGCGCAGGGGGAAGGATACCCTTTTGACAGTGGTCAACCGCTCAGAAAATCCTGCCTCTTTCCCTCTTCCCAAGGGATGGGAAGACGTCACTTGCATCTTGGGAAACAAAGAAGGAAAAACCATTCATCTAGCCCCTTATGGCTCTGTCCTGGCCGGTACGGGGCAATGGGTGGGTAAGCTATTATCAACCTATAAGGACGGCTGATTGTTATGAGAAAGTTATCCTCTTCCCTGGAAGATTACCTGGAGACCATCCATATTCTGGAACAGCAAGGGCCGGTACACGTCACCGACATTGCCAATGAATTGGGGCTGTCCAAGCCCAGCGTCAACCGGGCGGTTAAAACGCTGGCCCAGGACGGCCTATGCGATCATGAACCGTATGGCACCATCCGTCTCACGGAAGAGGGATCACGCATTGCGTCTGAGGTGCTGTTCCGCCATGTCACCATCAAGGGATTCCTCATGCAGCAGCTGGGTATTTCTGAAAAAGTGGCCGAGGAGGACGCCTGCCGCATGGAGCATGTGGTCAGTACGGAAACCATGGAAAAATTGCTAGAGTATATCAAAAAAGCTCAGAATTAAAAATGAAATGGATAAAAGCCAATGAATTTTTGAATTTAAGGGATGATAAGACTTATTGGGCAGAAAATAAGTCGGATTGCTCCTGTGGTTGAATTTTCCTCTCCAATCGGGTATACTGAAAAAAGAGTTGTTGTTAGGGGATGTTTTCCACGAGGGAAAAGCGTCCAAGTAACCAGTTAGGGCGGCGGGGAGCCGCCCTAACTTTTCTGTTTATGACTAACGGTGGAAAGGCGATGATTGTGTGAAACTTGTCCGCTTGCTGGAGGAAGCCCGCCTTCCTGCCTCCTGTTCCCCAAATAGGGAGGTGGATGATCTGTGTTACGATTCCCGCAAAGCCTCATCCCAAAATGCTTTTGTGGCTTTGTGCGGCACAGCGGTGGACGGCCATACTTTCGTCCAATCGGCCTACAACAAGGGATGCCGCGCCTTTATCGTGCAACATCCTATGGATCTTCCCTGCGACGCCGACGTCGTCCAGGTTCCCGATACCAGGGCGGCGCTGGCATCCCTATCGGCCTGCCTATTCCGCCATCCTGCCCGACGCGTCAAGACCATCGGCATCACCGGGACCAAGGGAAAAACCTCAGTGGCTCATCTGCTCCATCATATTTTGGAGCAGATTGGACATAAATCAGGGCTTGTAGGCACCACCGGCATCCGGTTCGGGGATGTGGTACGCAAAACGGTCAACACCACCCCCGAATCCTATGAGCTCCAAAAGGCCCTGGGGGATATGGATAAGGCAGGCTGTGAGTACGCCTGTGTGGAGGTATCCTCTCAAGGCCTGATGACCCATCGGGTGGATGCTCTCCCCTTTGAAATCGGGATTTTTACCAATCTCTCACCCGATCACATCGGACCGGGGGAACACAGCAGTTTTGAAGAATACATGGGATGGAAATCCACCTTGTTTCAGCGTTGCCGCATAGGGATGCTCAATCGGGACGATGTTCACTTTGAAGATATGCGAAAGGACGCCACTTGCATGGTCCGCACCTTCGGCATGACCAAGGAAGCCGACTACTGGGCCGACGGCGTCCAGCTCCTGCGGGAACCGGGATTTTTAGGGGTTGGATTTACC
>CALCVR010000077.1 GCA_937905915.1 uncultured Eubacteriaceae bacterium | reverse complement strand
GTTTGGAAACGCAGCAGGCGCCATTGCGGAACATTTCCTGGGAAGCAGTTTTGCCATTGGGCCCATCTGGTTTGATCCGTCCAAAGACCCTATGACGTTACTTGTCTTTAGTATCGCCGTTGGCGTGGTGCATATCTTGTTGGGATTAGGCGTCAAATTTTACAATTTGTGCCGCCAGGGGAAACCGCTTGACGCTGTGTTTGACGCTGGATTCTGGATGCTGGCCATCGCGGGGCTGTCGGTTATGGCGGCCGGCATGGTCGCCCTGCCTGAGACGGCGCTGGGCAATGTGGGAATCGGTATGACGATAGCGGGATTCCTAGGGCTTTTATGCACCCAAGGACGGGATAAGAAGAACATCTTTGGAAAAATCGGCGGCGGCATCATGTCGCTTTACGACATCACCGGCTTTTTCTCGGATATTTTGTCCTATTCCCGCTTAATGGCGCTGGGGCTCACCACCGGCATCATCGCCACCACCATCAATACGTTAGGCACTTTGCCGGGCAAAGGCATTGTCGGCGCCATCGCCTTTACGGTTATTTTCCTGGCGGGTCATGCCATGAATCTGGCCATCAATATGCTGGGCGCTTACGTCCATTGTAACCGTCTGCACTATGTAGAATTTTTCAAGCAGTTTTATGAAGGCGGCGGCAAACAGTTTACCCCCTTTGCCGTCAACACACAATACATCCGTTTGAAGGAGGAACAACACAATGATTGACATGTTAGGATTATTTTTCGCATTGGCCGGATCGGCCATCGCCGTTATTTTAGCCGGTATCGGATCGGCCAAGGGCGTCGGCATGGTGGCCGAAGCATCGGCAGGCGTGGTGGTGGAAGACGCCTCCAAGTTCACAAAGCTTTTGATTTTGCAGGTACTGCCCGGCACTCAGGGCCTGTATGGATTCGTGGTATCCATTATGATCCTTTTGAATCTCAACGCTGAAATGTCCTTCCTCACGGGACTTCTTTATTTTATCGCCGCTCTGCCCATTGCCTTCGGCGGCCTGTTCTCGGCGCTGGCACAGGCCCGTGTAGCGACCTCGGGTGTCAGCATTATCGCCAAAAAGCCCAATGAATCGGGCAAGGCCATCACTTCGGCGGCCTTGGTGGAATTTTACGCGCTGCTCTCCTTTATTATTTCCATCTTGGCTGTGGTCAACATCCCGGGTTACGGCGTATAACCGGCCTGTTGCCTCGGAAAGGGAGGATTGTATGAATGGGCTGGATTCCATCGTAGCATTGATTTTAGAAGAAGCCAAAGGCGAGGCCGGCGGCATTTTGGCCGATGCCAAAAAACAAGCCGGTGAACTTTTGGCCGAGGCCGATCGGGAAGCGCAAAACCAAGTGGAGGAAAAAAGGGAGCTTGCCAAGAAGCAGGCCGACTCCATCCGGGCCGCTAAAGTGTCGGCTGCCCACCTAAACGGACGGGAGCGCATCCTGGCCGCCAAGGGAAAGGCCATTGACCAGATTTTAAACGAGGCAAGGCATAGCCTGTTGTCTCTGCCGGAAGGGCAGTATTTTGCCATGTTAAAAAAGCTGATCCTGTCCCATGCCCGGTCGGGAGAAGGGGAGATGCTTCTGTCCCAAGAAGACAGGGAACGTTTGCCCAAGCGGTTTTTAAAGGAACTAAACAGCGAAATGGAAGGGGGCAGCCTAACCCTCGGCGAGGAGGCAGCCCCTATCGGAGGAGGCGTCATTTTACGGTATGGCGGCGTGGAAGAGAACTGTTCTTTGGACGCTTTGTTCCGGGACCGTCAAGAAGAATTGCAGGACCGTGTGGCACAGGTTCTGTTTCATGTGTAAGCGGTGGCCGGAAGGAGGGAACGCGCTTTGGCGATCAAAGATACAAATTATGTTTATGCCGTAGCAAACGTCCGCGTCAAGGAGATGAGCCTGCTGACCCGGCCGGATGTGGACGCCATGCTGGCTGCTCCCACCTTAGAGGATGCCGTCCGCCTGCTGGGAGATAAGGGATGGAGGGGCGTAGACCGCCTTCCGCCGGATCAGTTTGAAGTTATTTTGACCGACGAGCTGCAAGGGGCATGGGAGTACATCCGCAGTTTAGCACCCGACCCAGAGGTTTTTGACCTGCTGCTTTACCCCAATGATTTTCACAATCTCAAGGCCTGTATCAAGGGAGCTTATGTCAATGCAGAGGTAGAAAATTTGTTTTTGCGGCCGTCTGTACTGAATCCTGAGGAATTAGCCCGGTGCATCCGGGAAGGGGAGCGGGACAAGCTTCCCGATCTAGTGCGCCGGCCGGCGAAACAAGCCTATGAGGCGCTCAGTCATACAGGAGACGGCCAGCTGTGCGACGTTATTCTGGACCGGGCCTGTCTGGATGCCATCCAGGCTGCCGCCGGCCAGAGCAAAAGCAAATGGATGGCAGAATTGGGCCATACCATGGTGGATGCCGCCAACATCAAAACGGCGGTGCGGGCCTGTAGAACCGGCAAAGGGCTGGAATTTTTAGAAAAGGCCATTGCCCCGTGTAATGGATTTATCCGGGAGGAGTTGATCAAGGCGGCTCTCCAAGGGGAGCAGGCGCTGCGGGAGTATCTTTCCCACACCGCTTATGCCCCGGGGGCGGAGCTGTTGGCTGATTCTTTGAGCCCTTTTGAGAAATGGTGCGACGATTTGGTGCTGAACCGCATGAAGCCCACCAAATTGACGGCTTTTGGAGAAGGCCCTTTGGCCGCCTATCTCATGGCCAAGCAGGCCGAAATCAAGACGGTACGCATCGTCCTGCTGGGAAAGCAGGGAAATGTTCCCCATGATGCCATCCGGGAAAGGGTGCGTGAACTGTATGGATAAAATTGGCGTTATCGGCGACTACGATTCCATCTGCGGGTACAGCGCCCTGGGGCTGGATATCTTTCCCGTTACGGAGGCGGGGGAAGCGTCGGCCATACTGCGGAAACTGGCGGCAAGCGGTTATGCCATTCTCTATGTCACGGAGCAGCTGTTTGGACAGATCCGCGCGGCCGTCGACCGGTATAAAGACGATTACCTGCCGGCTATTATCCCAATCCCAGGCCAGGGAGGCTCCTCGGGCATCGGTATGGAATTGGTCAACCAGTCGGTAGAACGGGCTGTGGGATCGGACATTTTGTCGTGATCAGGCGGATCGGTTAGAACATACCTAAGAAAAATTGCAGGGCCTTCCCCGTTGCAGGGAGGCTTGTTTGGATACAACTAAAATCCTGCCCCGGCGTCCGCGCGGCCGGGACTGACTTTGAAAACTCTGTGCCGGCGCGGCGGCAGAATGGGGCTTATCATATGAGCAAAGGAACCATTGTAAAGGTATCCGGCCCCCTGGTCATCGCCAAAGATATGCGGGACGCCAATATGTTTGACGTGGTGCATGTCAGCGGCCAGGGGTTGATCGGTGAAATTATTGAAATGCGCGGCGACCGCGCGTCCATCCAGGTCTACGAGGAGACCTCCGGCTTAGGACCCGGCGCGCCGGTGACGTCCACGGGGGCGCCGCTGTCGGTAGAGCTGGGCCCGGGCCTGATCGGGTCGATTTACGACGGCATCCAACGCCCGCTGGACGCCATTATGGCTAAGGTGGGGACCAATCTGGAACGGGGCGTCAGCGTCCCGTCCCTAGACCGGGAGAAAAAATGGCAGTTTGAGCCGGTGATCCATGCCGGCAGCAAAGTCCGAGGCGGAGACGTCCTAGGCGTCGTACAGGAGACCGAGGTGGTGGAACACCGGGTTATGGTACCGCCCGGCATCGTGGGCACTTTGGATCAAATCCAAGCAGGATCCTATACGGTGGATCAGCCGGTGGCAATCGTCACAACGGCCAACGGGCAGCGGGTGGAGATCACCCTGATGCAAAAGTGGCCGGTCCGGCAGGGGCGTCCCTACCAAAAGAAGCTGTCTCCGGACGTGCCGCTCATTACCGGCCAGCGCAGCATCGACACTTTGTTCCCCATCGCCCGGGGCGGCGTGGCCTCCATCCCTGGTCCCTTCGGCAGCGGCAAAACGGTGGTGCAGCATCAGCTGGCCAAATGGGCCGACGCCGACATTGTGGTCTACATCGGCTGCGGTGAGCGGGGCAACGAGATGACCGACGTTTTAAACGAATTTCCTGAACTAAAGGATCCCCGTACCGGCTATTCCCTGATGAAACGCACGGTGCTGATCGCCAATACATCCGATATGCCGGTGGCCGCCCGTGAGGCGTCCATCTATACCGGCATCACCATTGCGGAGTATTTCCGGGATATGGGGTATTCGGTGGCGTTGATGGCCGATTCCACCTCCCGCTGGGCCGAAGCCTTGCGCGAGATGTCCGGCCGTCTGGAGGAGATGCCGGGCGAAGAGGGATATCCAGCCTACTTAGGATCCCGCCTGGCCCAGTTCTACGAGCGGGCCGGCCGGGTCATCACCTTAGGGGAGGATAACCGGGAAGGAGCCTTGTCGGTTATTGGGGCGGTATCCCCTCCCGGCGGCGATATTTCTGAACCGGTGTCCCAGGCTACCCTGCGAATCGTCAAGGTGTTCTGGGGCTTGGACGCCTCCTTGGCCTACAAACGCCATTTCCCCGCCATTAACTGGCTCAACTCCTACAGTCTCTATACCGACATTCTTGAACCCTGGTTCAATGAGAATGTCAACGATGCCTGGATGCAAAACCGCAACAAGGCCATGTCCATGCTTCAGGAGGAGGCTGAGCTGGAGGAAATCGTCAAGCTGGTGGGAATGGACGCCCTCTCTCCGGAGGACCGGCTGAAATTGGAAGCCTCCCGGTCCATCCGCGAGGACTACCTGCACCAGGATGCCTTCCACGAAATCGACACCTACGCGTCGCTTAAAAAGCAGCATCGCCTGATGGAAGCGGTGCTCAATTGGTATGACAAGGCTCTGGAGGCCCTGCGGGCCGGGGCCGATATCAATGGATTGGTCAACATGCCCGCCCGGGAGAAGATCGGGCGACTCAAATACACCCAAGAGGATCAGGTGGAGCAGGCCTACCAAGAGGCCGACGCCCAGATCGATCATGAGATCAAGGAACTATTCCAGAGAGAGGAGGATGCCTGATGCCCAGAGAATACCGGACCATAGAAGAAGTGGCTGGGCCGCTTATGCTGGTCAAAGGGGGGGAGGACGTCGCCTACAATGAGCTGGGAGAGATCGAGCTGGGTTCCGGAGAGATCCGCCGTTGCCGCGTGCTGGAGATCGACGGCGGCAATGCGCTGGTGCAGTTGTTTGAAAGCTCCTCCGGCATCAATTTGCAGGACAGCAAGGTGCGCTTTTTGGGGCGCAACATCGAACTAGGGGTGTCGGAGGATATGCTGTCCCGGGTGTTCGACGGTATGGGCCGTCCCATCGACGGCGGGCCGGAGCTCATCCCCGAAGCCAGGCGGGATGTCAACGGCGTCCCTATGAACCCGGCCGCACGCAACTACCCCCAGGAGTTTATCCAAACCGGCGTCTCGGCCATCGACGGGCTCAATACCCTGGTGCGCGGCCAGAAGCTGCCCATTTTTTCCGGGTCAGGCCTGCCCCACGCCAATCTGGCGGCACAGATTGCCCGTCAGGCTAGGGTGCGGGGGACAGACGACCAGTTCGCTGTGGTGTTTGCCGCCGTGGGCATCACCTTTGAGGAATCCAACTTCTTCATCGAGGACTTCAAACGCACCGGCGCTATCGACCGGACGGTTCTGTTTGTCAATCTGGCCAACGACCCGGCCATTGAACGCATCGCCACCCCCCGCATGGCTTTGACGGCGGCCGAGTACCTGGCCTTTGACAAGGGCATGCACGTGCTGGTCATCATCACCGACATCACAAATTATGCCGACGCTCTGCGCGAAGTATCGGCCGCCCGCAAGGAGGTCCCCGGCCGCCGCGGCTATCCGGGCTATATGTATACCGACCTTGCTTCCCTCTATGAGCGTGCCGGCCGGCTTAAAGGGAAAAACGGGTCCATCACCCTCATTCCCATCCTCAGTATGCCCGAGGATGACAAGACCCATCCCATCCCCGACTTGACAGGCTATATCACCGAAGGTCAGATCATTTTGTCCCGTGAGCTGTACCGCAAAGGGGTCATGCCCCCTATCGACGTCTTACCCTCCCTATCCCGCTTAAAGGACAAAGGCATCGGTGAGGGCAAGACCCGGGCCGACCATGCCAATGTCATGAACCAGTTGTTCGCCGCCTATGCCCGCGGCAAGGATGCCAAAGAGCTGATGACCAT
>CALCVR010000076.1 GCA_937905915.1 uncultured Eubacteriaceae bacterium | reverse complement strand
ATGGGTGTTCAGGGCGTGGATAACATGTCTCAGGAGGAATACCGCAAAGCAGCGGTGGAAGCGGTCAGAAAATTGTCGTCTGATGTTGGGATTCCGTCTAAACTGGAAGCCATTAAGGAAGAGGATCTTCCTTTCTTGGCGGAATCGGCTTTTGCCGACGCCTGCCGTCCCGGCAATCCCAAGGATACCAATGTGGAGGATTTAAAGGACTTGTTCCGCAAACTCATGTGAGTTTTTACAGGAATAATTGGAAAAAGCCGTCCTGTTCTACTAAAGAACAGGACGGCTTTTTTGTACGGTGTGGTCAAAATAATCGGAAAATTCTAGTTTGATAATTCATCATTCAAAGATTCCTCTTGATACATTTTGAACCGTAGATCTTTATCATCCAACTCAAATCCCTTTTCTTCCGCCTGATAATAATAGTCGGCAACCAAGGCGTATATCTCTGGACAGTATTCCTTTAGCTGTTCCCCGACTTCAGTGGGCAACAATGAGATATTTCTATCCCCCATGGCGCTCATGGCTTTTTCCAGTTCTTCTTCTGACACGATGTGAGTGGGATAGTCCTCATTTCCTTTTTTCTGCCAGCTTCCCAGAAGAATCTCGATGTAGTTTAAGGAATCCAGAACTTCGGTTGAGGAAGGCTGATATTCTTTTAAATCCCAAAGCGGAGGAATTTCCACGCCGATCAGATAATTCTCACAGAAGGATTGCGCCTCGCTGCCTAACAGATCCATAGCCGCTGTGAGGGCGGTATAACGGTCTTCAAAAGAGCTTTCCTCCAGGCAATAGCGCAATAATGCATTGGGCTCATTTCCCTGTTCTAGAGAGATCTTTTCAAACGCCTGCACGATGAGAGGAGCCGTTGTGTAATGCAGGAATTCGCTCATGGCCTCTGAAGTAATTTGATTTTCGTCCATGGGAGCGAAGTTGTAAGAAAACGGGTCTTTGAGACGCATGTATAAATATTGATCAAAGGTAAGGGCCATTTGACGTTTCACATCAACACCCAGCTTTGATTTTAGATCCTCCGGCAAAGCATCGGTAGCTAGATTTTCGTAGTAGGTGGCGAGGCCTTCGTTTAGCCATAGATTGGGGGCGGCATGGACGTTGACATAAGGCGCCGCGTTGTCATAAAATGCATGGAACATACGATGGGATAACAATTGCCAATCCCGAAGCGCATCAGGATCAAAGGAAGCGGCTACCGTACCGGTACCTGCGCCTCCCATGATTTTTTCACCGGAATCATCTGAAGGAAGCAGCACGATATTATAAGAAGAAGGCTTGCTTCCAAACAGGTCGGTATAATAGGCAAATAAGCTGTCGAATCCTTCTGTGCCGTCCACGGTTTGCCCAGGAAGGGTATAGACGTTGAGCCCTGTGTCCGGATTTTGTGTCTCATCAAATTGGCCGAAGACAAAGGCGTTTTTTGTGATCTTATAGATGTCTATCCACTGAGGGTTCTCAATCTCCTCAAAGGGAATGATCTTTTTCCAATCCTCTGGGAACTGGAAGGACATATCAATACGGTTTACGGCATTCTTGACGCCGTCTTCGTCAAATACGTAAAATTCAGCCGGAAGCAAAAAGACCTGATCCCCATCGAAGACAATGTAATCATCGGTAATAGCGCCTCTGTTGCCATGTTTGGCTGACACAGCCACGCTGACGTCGTAGTCTATGTGGATAGCGCCGCCTCGGGAAACAGGGATGGCGGCAATGCCGTTGGAGACAGCAGGCGTTTGCTCTTTCCCTGAAGAATCGGTGCAGGAGCGAAGACGGATATTCTTATTGCCCAGGTAGACATAGACGTCTTGTTTTTTGCACAACCACGGCATGGAGATGGTCATATCGACATGAAGGGTCTGTGGATTCTCTTCCGACACCGATACATGGTACTGAAAGCTGGGGGGGATATCCACAGTCAAGAAACAAGCGGTAAAGGCGCCGATTAGGATCACCAAAGGGATGACGATAGCCAGTATGATTTTGGTATTCTTAGTTACCCGCATAGTCTTGATTCCTCCACTTAGGATAAGTCGATCTCGTAACCGATTTCCTCACGCAGTTCATCCCATTGTTTTGTCACTTCTTCTTCCGTGAGATCGCGGAGAATATTGGGTTGCGTAATGTCGTCAATGCCGGCTAAGCTGGCCCACATGGCGTACTGAAGGAGCAGCCGGTCGAGAACAGTGGAGAAACCTTTGACTTCATTTTGAATTTCTGCTGTATTGTAGTGAATCCCACGTTTGGCAACCTCGGCCATAAAGGGTTCCTCATTGAGCAAATAGAGGGGCTCGTAAGGATAATAGGCCGATTCTTCGATGAACAAATAGGAATAGATCTCTTCATCAGCGTCTAAGATGCTGAGAATTTGCGCAGGCGGCAGGGCGTCGATGTTATACTCCCGATAGTTGGGGATCAAAGCCCGGCCGGAAATGTAGTTTTTAATGGCCTCGTAATCGGAGCCGCACAGATCCTGTAGGAATTTTTCAACGTCCATGGGCTTGGGGCTGGATCCCTTTTCCACCAATGCCTTGATCAGGCCATCCGGCTGTTCCTTCTGCTGTTCAATGGAGTAGTTGATGGTATCCACCACCAGGGGAACCTTGACGCCCATATAAAACTCTTGCTGAGCGCTGTACATATTCATTTCATCGCTGGGGCTTACAGCCAATAGGCCCGGTTCCTTCAGCGAGAAATATAGATATTCAAGGTACCGTTCCGGCATGGAGGCGGGGGCGTCAATCCCATACTCATTTTTGATGGTGTCAGGTAAAATGCCTGCTGAGATGCCCACATAATACTCAGCCAGTCCGTCATACAGCCAATTGTTGGTGGCATAGCGGAGGTTGCGGGGCTTTACCTTGCTGTCAAAGAAAGAATGATACACCATGTTGGACAACACTCTAAAGTCATCTGCCATGCGCATATTGACCGAGAGAGCTGAGCTTCCGCTTCCGATACCGCCTACTACGATACAATCGTCGGTGGGCCGGTTGCGAAGCAGTACGATGGGCACATCATTAAGAGGTTCGCCAAAGATAGAGGTGTAATAGTCTAAAAATATATTGAGAGCTTCAAGGGAAGATTCAGACACATCGTTGACAATGCCTTTGTCCACAAATACCATGGTGTCTTGAAAATTCTCATTCTGCTCGAACTGTCCGAAGCAAAATGCGGATTTGCTGATGCTGTTGAAGAAATCCCAATCCGGTTTATTTTTGGTAAAGGAGCGCTGTTCATTCAGCGGCGTCTGGTAAGGCAAAATGGACTGCCAATCTTCAGGGAAGTTAAAAGCAAAGGACGCATGGGTTACATACTTCTGGATGGAGTCCAAAAGATCGGGGTCAACATACGGAGTGAGCAAAGCATACTCACCGGAAAAGGTGACCAGATCCTCAAAGAGGCATCCCTGGATATAGGAGGTATCCTCCCAATCTTCGCCGTCTTGGCCGATATAAGCGTCGTATTTAAAATGAAGCGTCTTCGTGGCTTCATCGATAGGGCCGATTGAAATTAAATCGGTTGATTCCGTGTAAGGAACTTCATTGCCAGAATCATCAACACATTGGTTCCATTGAGCAGTCATCAATCCTTTGTAAAGATCAATGGTGCGTTTCTCGTTTAGTTTATCGATATCCAAAGTGATGTCAACATTGAGGCATTCGCCGCCCGGATTGGTTTCCACCGCATAACCGATGGAATATTTGGATTGATCCGCTTGATTGTTACCCCCAATCCAGATCACAAGGATAACAGCTACAGCAACTAGCAAGCAACTAGCAAGCAATATAAAAAACAACTTTTTCGAAGATTTTTTATGTTGCTTCTCTTTTTTCAGCGGTTCACTTTGACGGACTTTTGACAAATTACTCATCTCGATTCTATGTTATAGTCAGTTGCTATATTGCAAAAAGGAAGCCTTGGACCCGGCTCAGGTTTTCAGTTTTAGAAGTGGGATATTTTGTCATGTTCTGCGAAATACAAGAGAAAAAAGGAGGGGGAAACTTTTTCGTCGTATGAAAAAGTTTCCCCCTAGCTTTAAATCATCATGCTATGAACGGACAATAGCAAGCATTAGCCAACTAAAATGGCTTCGGAGATGGGGGCCTGTGTATCGGCGGCCCAGAAGAAGACGTTCATCTTAGCGGCGTCTTGGGAAACTGCGAAATCAGACAAAGTGCAGTCAATGGCGCCGGTCTCATCCACATCCACGGCCACCGACTTGATATTCAACAGAGCGCCGCTGTCGCTATAAGTAGCGGCGACCACGTTGACCTTGCCCTGGTAGGCAGCGTTGGTATTGACCTTAACATTAACTGTTTTGCCCTTAGCGGCATCGAAGGAATCCAACTTCTGGTCGCGCTCGTACAGGGTAACCGGTCCGGATTCGGCGATGTCCTCTGTGATGCTCTGCAGCGCTTCAATTTCCAGGATTCGGATGGCCTTATACTGGGTATCGAATCCATTTTCCTCTGTACCAGCGTTGGGAGTGATGACGTAGATCTTCACATAGCGTGCTTCCACAGTCTTGCCCAAGTCGATGACGGTGACCGGATCGGTATTGGCGCGGATTTCGGTGGTAGTCCAGTTCTGGCCGTCAACGCTGTAGCTTACGTCGAAGTCATAGGTTGCGATGAGAGGATTCTCGTCGTAAGCCTGGGAAGGATGGGAGTTGGCGTGGAAGACCTTGATCTTGTCAATGCTCTTGACCTCGCCCATATCCAGGATAGCGTGGTGCGGGCAGGGGCCGGGATTTTCGTTGGCGGTGACAACGTCCCATTTTGTGCCGTAGTTGCCGTCGACCAGCTTCTTGGCGGAATCGTTGGTGGAGGTTTCCTCGGTTACTTTGGCGCCGAGCAGCATGTTGACGTAGGTATTCACTTCGGCGGAGACGGTCTTACCTTGTGTTCCGTCGTTGTCGTAAACGGTGATTTCGCACTTATAGGCTTCGGCTTCGCGTGCTTCTGCGTTTGTCTGAACCAAAGTCTTGGCGTTGGCACCTTCAATCTCGACGTACTCGTCATTGATCAGCTTGTACCACTTGAACTGGGTGTCGCCCTCCACCTTGGTGCCGGGGCTGGTGTCGTTAATGGAATTGTAGTAGTCATAGTTAGCAGTGAATTCCATCTGATTACCCGGGATGGCAGTAGCCTTGATCTCGGCGTTTTTCGCAGTGGAGATGGGGGAATCGATTTCAACAGAAACGGTTTCGCCCTTGGTTCCGTCGCTGTCATAGATGGTGATGTCGCAGCGGTAGGAAGTTACCAGGTTGATATCGCCCAAAGGCTGCGTAAGCTCTTTGGAGGTTGCGCCGGGGATGGAGGCATACACATCGCCATAAGCATCGGTGAACTTCTTGTACCACTTAAACTGAGTATTGCCTTCGGTCTTGGTACCAGGATTGGTGTCGTTTGCTTCGTTGTAGTAGTCGTAGGATACAGCCAGATTCAGTTCATTCTGGTCGTTAGCAGACATTGCGATGGCCGCATTATCAGCGGTGGACACAGGAGCGGGCTTGGTGAAGCTGGTGTTTGTGCCCATTACCTTGAACTCGTAAAGGCGAACGGCGTTGGTCCAAGGAGTAGCCTCCGGCTTTGTGACGGTAAGGCGGATCCAGCGGGCGTCAACTCCGCTCTCCAGGACATGGGAAGTGATGGAATCTTTGTTGTTGGTCACGTCGACAACCTTGGTCCAGGTGCCGTCGGTGCCGTTGGTGCTGTCAGCGCTGTACTCAATGGTGTAAGCTCCGGTATTGGCGCTGGTCTGCTCACCGCCGGCTCCGGCATGGTACAGGTCAAAACGGTTGACATTAATGGTTTTACCCTCTTCGCCGGTCAGATCAATACGCATCCAAGCAGGATTGTTGGCGCTGATGCCGGTCTGGCACCACTTGGAGGACAGGCTGCCGTCCACAGCTTTGGAACCGGCCTCGTTGGCATTGGTCTGGCCGCTGACGGTCACTCTGCTGTTGTTCTGTGCGTAGTCGATGTACTGCGGGGCGATGGCGTTGGAAGCCTTAGAAGGTTCAGACAGGTTGCTGGCCTTGCCGATGGCTACCACTTTGTAATACAGCTGACCTTTGCCAGACATAGCGTCGGGGCCCAGGATGCTGGGGGAGGTATGGGTGTAGCTCAGGCCGCCCTGTTCAGCCAGGAGGTTGGACTTGTCCGGCACAAAGTCGGGGGAGGTGCCATAGTGGATCCTATATTTGACTGCGTTTTCAGCCTTATCCCAGGAGATGACGAAGTTGCTGTAGGGAGGATTGGTTCCAGGCTCATAGGAAGCCACAACGTTCTGAGGAGCGTCGGGGGTGGGAGCCTCAAAGGTCCAGTCGTCGGCCTTGGAAGAATCATACACTTTGCCGTAGCCATCCACAGGATTGGCCAGTGTGATGGCGGCGATCTTCATGTTGGCATTGTCGGGCAGGGTGATGCTCTTCACAGCCTTGGCATCATCGATGTCAATGTCATAGAGGAACATGTAGTTGTGGCATTCCATCATGATAGCGGTATAACCCCTGCTGCCAGTAGTGCCGTGGGTCTGATGATAGTGGGTGTTAAAGTGGGCGATGGTGTCGTAAACATAGGGTTTGTTGTCGATCCAAGCTTCGCGATCCCATCCGGAGAGGTCGGTCTGCCAATTGCTGAACTTGATGTTCTTGGAAGTGGTGGAACCATCTTCGTAAGTAACGGTGAAGTCGCCGGAAGCCGAAGCCATATCGTCACCGGTTGCAAAGCCCACAATGTAAGCCTTGCCGTAGTTATCGGCAGCATTGACGTCCAGGGTGGAGCCGTTGGCGGACATGACATTATTGGCATCCTTGGGGCCCATGCTGAAGTTGATGCCCTGGTAGTCGATGCCGTCGGCAGGCCACTGGATTTCAGGCATGGATTTGCCGGGATTCTCGCTGGTTCCGTCGCCGTCGATCCAGTAATCGGTGCGGTTGGACTTGGAGGAGGTGGCGCGCTGGTCATAGGACAGAGCCACATTTTCCTGCGGGACGGTGAGAGCTTCCAGTTCGGAAGGAGTCAGTTTGGCTTCAATGGTCAGGATCTCAAATTTGCCGATGTCAAAGGTGATCTTATTGCCGTCGATCTTCAGATCCTTTTCCTGATAATCTTCGTAGAAGTCTTTGTCGAAGTCATGCTCGAGCATGTTGACTTCTTTGGCGCTTTCGATGTTGCCGGGAAGGGTGATGGTAACATCGCCGGTATCTCTGCCGCTGGACTCGTAAACGCGGACCACAACGGTGTTATTGTCGTTGGGGGTATCGTTCTGATTCTTCAGGGCGCTGATGATGACGTTGGATTTGTCAGAGCTTGCAAAGGATTCGGAAGAACCAAGGCCGTTGCTGGCGCCCTTGGGAGCCTCAAAAGCGGTCATGGGATAGTTGAGTTCCTGCGCTTCGTTGACAGTCTCAGAATCTTTCCAGCTGCCGCTGTGAGGATAGATGGAGTAGTTGAACTCATGTGTGCCGCTGTCCACAACGTAAGAAGTGTAGGGGGTCCAGGTGGAGCTGTGGGAGCTGGAGGGGCCGGAAGGAGCCCAGGACTGTGCTCTGGGGGTACGGGCTACCGTGATGCGAGAACGCACGAAGGTGGTGCCGCCCAGGGTTCTGCGCAGGGAGTCGAAACCATATTTGGCGTCATTGAGGATGCTGACGCCGTATTCGCCGCTGTTATCGGTGACGTCCATCCACTTATGGCCGGGAACTTCATAACGTGCCTTTTCAAAGGCGTTCAAACGGTCGGTGGGACGCTCGATAGCGCCGTAGGAGGTTTCATAAGTGGCCACATCGGCGTCGGCCAGGATGGGGAAGGAAACTTTGAGCAGACGTTTCTGCTGATACCAATCGGCGGCCAGATGGACATCCACACGGTCGCTGTCGGCATACAAGGTCATATCCTGAGCGATTTCAGAGCCGCTCCACTCTTTGACGACACGTACAGTGACCTTTTCAGGAGTGTTTTCCACGATAGAGATGGATTTGGGAGCGCCGTCTACGATCCAGTCGGGCTCTTTGTTCATCTCAGAAGCGTTCAGTTCCCAAACGTCAAAGTTTTGGGGAGGACGGACTTCGGTGTCTTTGTACACATGGAGTTCGGCGCCTTCTGTGCCGACGTTCTGTGCAAAGGTCTCGCGCCAGGAATCACCGTCCCGATACTGAAGGCTGGAGATGTAACCGGTCTCGGGATTGATCTTCATCTTGATGTAGTTGTTTTCAAAGGTCAGATTTTCCTCGTCGACCTTAAGGGGGGTAGTGTGGGAACCAGCTGTCTCTGATCTCACATCAAACACTTTGTAGCCGATGGCAGGGACGTCGGTGGCCATAAAGGTTACGTCCAAAGTGTTCTTCTCCTCATCGCGGGCGATGTTGGTGGGATAAATGGGGGTTTCACCGTCATAAACCACCACGCTGCTGGGCGGGGCCTGGTCATATTCCAGCTTCACGGTGACTTCGCCGTCACGCGCCCAGGAGAGGTCGTTGTAGACGAACACCGGCTTGCCGGATACATCGGTGTCGGCGCGGTATGCCAGCGCGCCCAGGGCGTTGTCGCGCACGCCGTTGAACAGGTTGGCGGCCAGTTCGTGCTGGTTAAATGTCACATAGTACTGGTAGGCCAAAGCAGAGCCGGGCAGTACATCGTGCATTTGGTTAAGCAGAACCTTTTCCCAAGCATCCTGAATTTTGTCAGAACCGTTGTTGGGGGTGGAATTGGTGTAGAAACCAAGGGTAGCAGCTTTTTCAGCGCTTTCGCCCAAGATCTCGTTGTCACGGTTGTACTTCTTCATGCGGGCCCATGTGGTGTATGTGCCGCGGTGATATTCCAGATACATTTCACCTTCATAGGTGCGCAGTTTGCTCAAGTCTTCATTGGCGGTAACATCGTCGAAGTACTCGGTGACGGTGCCCATCTTAACGTCGACAGGGGTGCTTTCGTCAACTTTGGCGACATATTCGTAGTTGTCGTTGCCGCCGCCGGCCAGACCCTGGCCCATGTCGCCGCCGCCGTAAAAGGCCATGGCTCTCTTAACGCCGGTCTCTTTGCCTTCCTGCCAGTTCTGATCAAAGATCTTTTGGACAGCACTGCCTGTATCGGTGTTGTTGTAGTCATTGTAGAGCAGGTAGGCGAGAACATCAGTTTCGCCATCGATAGCGCGCCAGTTCAAAATGTCGGAATCACGGCCTCTGTTGCCGTCGTTGCGGTCCCGGTAAGAATCGCTGGATCCGCCTTGGCCGGTGGATTCGTTCCAGTTGATCTTACTGGTTACAAAGTAGGGCATGCCGGATTTGTACAGGATCTGCGGCATCTGGCCGGAGAAGCCGAACACATCGGGAACCATACCGGCGGTGGGTACGTTGTCCTCGCCGAACTCTTCTTCAAAGAAGTGCTGGGCGTAGAGGCTCTGACGGACCAAAGCTTCACCGTTGGGGATATTCAGGTCCGGCTCGACCACCTGGCCGCCGGTGATGTCCCACTGGCCGTTTTCGATCAGGACTTTGAGTCTTTCCCAATACCGTTGATCTTCGATGGGATTGTCCTCATTGTAATAGTCTTTGATCCACTGATAGTGCGCAGAGGCCGAAGTGGTGTACTTGTAGTCGGGATTGCTTTCCAAAGCGGAAATCTGGTTGCCGTACATGTTTCTTAAATAGTTGTCGGCCGTGTGCTGGTACGGCCACTGCCATGCAGTGTCAAGATGCGTGTTGGGAATCATGTAAAGCTGGAAGCTTGAATCAAGCTCCACTTTAGCGGAAGCGTTGATCCCCAGCGCCGGCACTAACATCGTGGCAGAAAGAACAAGCGCTATAAGAGACTTACGTTTGCTTCTCTTCAAGGTACTCTCCTCTTTTCTGACAAAATTTTGCGAAGACTACTTTTGTCTTCTATGAGTTGGCTCTTTTATTTGCAGAAAATGGATTTTTTAGCGGATTGGGCTTGTCCGCTATAGCCTCCTTTCCCTTTTCACCTCCTGCTTATCTTGTTTCATATCTTTACGGCCTTTGGAATAAGGATGCCGTAAAAAACACATGGGTAAAAATCGAAATCATTTTTCTTTTTTGTAATGATTTTTAGATTACAGAATATTGTCTACTTTTTAGCATATAATTTTTTAATTTTAATAGAACAACTAGAAAAATAGTAATATGCACTCATATGCAGTAAATCAATATTTTAAAGGCTATCACAGATTATTATAATATAATTCCTAAAAATTAACACTGTAAAATCTTTTACAATACTGTAATATATTTAGATTTTTAGGGAATTTGATATATTAAAATCAATTAATTTCCCGAAAAACACTTTTTAATTTGAATTAAAATTTGTGAATACATACCAATCAAAAAGAAAAACAGTTAAAATAGAATATAAATGCATATATTAGAATTAAATTACATATTCTTTAGAAATAAACGTCTATTTTTCAAAAAAATAAAAGAAAAAACGATGTAGTTTTGATTTTTTAATTTTGGTGAATAGATCAAAGAACAACATAACAAAGAAAAAACTTTATTGTAATGAATTTTAAGAATGTTTTTTGCTTGGCTCTTATACTAAAGTAAGAAAATGCAACAACTTTGTAAAAGTGAAATAGACTATATTTTTAAATGAAAAATATAAAAGGAGCCCATATAGGATTGATTCCAAAAATCCTATATGGGCTCCTTTTATCGGCTTTAGAAAGTTAAAACATAAGATGACAATGGATGTATTTTCGCTCAAAGTCTTTGACTGGAATAGGTTTATTATAGAGATATCCTTGAGCATACGTACAACCCATGGAACTAAGGACCTGAAGTTGTTCTTGCTCTTCCACACCCTCCGCTACACTATCGATCCCCAGTTGACGGCAGATGTGAATCAGATTCTCTACAACAAGGCGGGTGTTTGGATTCGAATAGAGATCATTGATGATGCTTTTATCGATCTTCAATTCACTCAGCTGTAAGGACGACAAAATTGCGAGATTGCTGTATTTGGAACCAAAGTCGTCTAGGGACAGGCGATATCCATCCTGTATAATTGCCTCACTGATGTCAGAAAGAATACGTCGTTCCATATCGCCAATGGATTCTGTAATTTCAATTTCCAAAAGAGAGCGGTCCACTCCATAGTGATCGCTGATTTGGTTGATGCGGCACACCACATCCTTTTCCAGCAATGTGGCGCGAGAGAAGTTGAGAGAAATGGGGAACAATGGAAAACCATTGCGCTTCCATCGTTGCAGTGTTTTGCATACCTCTTCCAACACGAAGAAGTCGATATATCGGATGAGTCCGGCTTCTTCCAGCTGGGGAATAAACTTACCAGGCGGGATAACGCCATATTGATCGTCCATATAACGGATAAGGGCCTCAGCCCCTTTGATCTTTCCTGTAGACACCTCTGCCTTAGGCTGGAGGTAAATGTGGAATCGTTTTTGCTTTAGAGCGGTTTGTAAAATTTTCAGCATAGAGGCATGCTTACGATCTTCACCTCCCAAGTTAAGCATCTGCTTTTCAGCCATTAAGCTCTCGGCGGCATGCTTTAACATCTGTTCAGGGAAAATATCTTCATCGGCCCAAGTG
>CALCVR010000075.1 GCA_937905915.1 uncultured Eubacteriaceae bacterium | reverse complement strand
TCCCGTTGTTCCGGTGAGAGACGTCCTTTTTCATCGACGTCTGGACGTACAGTGGCAAAGGCAACCATCGGTAATGTCAAAAAGGCAAGTCCCAAAAGCCACGCCAGCACTACCTTCCCCCAGACCAGCAATACAGCTCCTAAAATGACGCCTATGCCGTAGGTGCGGATAATCTTAAGCACACTGTGTTTGTATTGTTCCGCGTCGGCCGCCGTGACCCAGTCCAGCATGCCTCGTTTGGAATGGAACCGGCGCCACAGCGCCCGGACAATGGCGTCCAGAGATACCCATGCAGTACGGGGCAGCATGACGATCTGTAGGCCCGCCTGCAACAAGGCTTGGGATGCTTGAGGAATGGCTTTGGAATAGTAGAGCCGGGAAAACACAAAGATTCCCCCATGGATGAGCCCATAAACAGCGGAAAACATCCCAGCCCCCGCACAGGACAGCATCCCTGCTATGGTGAGAACCCAACCGGCCCCTCCTCCTGTCAAAACAGATAGCAAAATACACACCATGGCCATCACCGGCGTAAAGGAACGACGTAGATTATCAAATAGTTTATAGCGGGATAACGCATTTAGGGGATTTGGTTTTCCCTCCTGGGTCTTTACGGAGGAGGAAATCCAAATGATATTTTGCCAATCGCCTCGGATCCACCGGTGAAGACGGGCCATCCAAGGTCCCATACCAGTGGGAAAACCGTCGCTCATCTCCACATCGGATACAAAGGCTGTCCGCAGGAACCCTCCCTCCAGGATATCGTGGCTGAGCACCTGATTTTCCGGCAGCGCATGGTTGAGCACTTCATAAAAAGCATCTACATCCAAAAGGCCCTTGCCGGCAAAAATCCCTTCCCCGAACAAATCCTGGTAAAAGTCCCCCACTAGGGTATCGTAGGCAGTAATTCCTCCCAGCCCGGCCATGATGCGGGAAAAGTCGGTCCTGCCCGCTGATTTTAAGTCCACATCCACCCGTGGGGCCAGGATGCCGTATCCCTTTACCACCCTTCCGAGAGACTGGTCCACATAAGGGCGGTTGAGTGGATGCATCGCCTTGGCCACCAGATCGGCAGCGGTATCCATAAGCAGCTGGGTATCGCCGTCCAAAGCGATGATGTATCGAATGGTTGACAGGATTTGAGAAGGCCCCTCCACCGTCAAAAAGGCGGGATTCTCCCCTTTGATCAGGCGGCACAGTTCCAACAATGCGCCGCGTTTTCGCTCCCATCCCGCATAGGCCCGCTGGGTCTTGGAATACACACGGGGACGTACCATTAGGAAAAAGCGGCTGCCATACTGCCGGTTTAAATCCCGGACGATGCGGGACGCCGCTGCAATGGCCGGCACATCCTCAGGACGCTGTGGTTTTTTTGCCTCCTTGAGATCGGCAAGAAGGCAAAAATAGGTTTCTCCCCTGCCGTTTGTTTGGTAGAGATGCTCTAACCTCTGACGCAGCCCCGACGTCTTTTGCGCGGTGGACAGCAGCGTCGATACCGTCACTAAAGTAGGCGCTTCTTTGGGAACTTCCCCGTTGAGTTCCATACAGGGTAAAAAGGCAGGGGGAACTCCTTTCAGAGCCAAAAAATCTACCAAAGGACGGATGGCTTCCCACAAAGGGAGTATCAAAAGCAGAATGAGCCACCATCCCCACAGCGCCCCCGCCAATATGGATAAGAATACTGGAAGGAGTATTTGCGCCGCCAATGCCATTCTCCCCCGGCGCCTTCTCCTTACCGCGTCCCCGGTCATCTCCTGGATCCAAACCCCCACATGTTTTCTCGAGATGTCTTTGGTTTCCTGTGCTTTGTGGAGGATGGTTCGGGCGACTTCCATCTCATCCCGGCCCGTTTTCTGTGCAATACGGGTGACGCAATGACGGTAATATCCCCGCGTATCTTCGCTCATGCCCACATATACCCTGGCCGGATCCCCGCGGAGGATGGATTCCACTCCGCTGAGGCGTTCCACCATCCCGATGAAATCCATATCCTGAAAGGCCCTTAAGGATTCAATGGCATTTCCCAGACGGGAAGCATCATCCTCTTCTCCCCATTGCAGGGCGGCCCTTGCCGCCCAATGGATGAGCGAGGCACGCAGCATCGGTTCCAAATACTCCAGTTCGCTCCCCTGGAGAAGGCGATGCTTTTGTATTTTTTGAAGTGAGCGTTCCAATGTTTCTTGATCGGGCATGCCGCCGGTCGGCGCGCAAATGGCTTCACACACATGGTAAAGAGCTGGAAATACCTGTCCTTTTTGGGCCGGCAGATTTTTTTGGTATTTCAGTTCACGCAACAGCGACCGGCCATTTCTCTCAATGAGATAAAAATTGTCGCACAGCCACTGCTCTACGGCACTTTTTTTCTCACACCCCAAGGCCTTCTGATACTGCTGCCGCATCCGGGACAGTTCCCGCATCAGTTGACGGCGCAAGGTATGCATAGAAACTCTGGTCATATTTCCTGGACGTCCGATTGCTTCGGACGCATCGTAAAAAAATCCTCGCACTTGTTTGATTCGGCTCATACTCTTCACCCCGCGCAGATATTCACAGGGTATTGTTGCCAAAAAACATCTTTCTCATTCCTATTTGTTTTAAAAGGGAACGGTCTTGCCTTTTTGATCCAGCACTTGGATCAGTCAACGGGGCTTAAGATGAAACAATAATAATTAATAATGACTTTTATCATAATCTGTGGTAAACTATTTGCAGCATGATCCATTGCCAAACTGCCAGGAGGTTTGATTTATGACATTGCGGCCCCAAAAATTCAGCCACTTCATTTTTGATTTGGACGGTACCTTAATTGATACCCAACGGTCGGTATTGGAAACATGGCAAAAAACATTAAAGCGGTTTGTCCCGGACCGGGACTTTTCCATGGAGCAATTGCAAGTTGTCCTGGGGATCACAACCGAAAAGGCATTGGAAAAATTAAAAGTTAACGTACCCGACGATTTTGAAAACCAGTGGGCGGCGCTTTATCGGGAATCAGCCCGTTCTATCTCTTTTTTCGACGGCGTTCCAGAAATGTTAAAAGGGCTGAAGAAAAAGGGTTGCGCCTTAGGGGTTGTCTCCTCCCGGAGCCGCCAAGAATACCAAGACTATTTCACAGGTTTTGGATTGGATCCTTTGTGTTCGGCCCTGGTATTAAAAGAGGACACACAAAAGCATAAGCCCGATGCCCAGCCTATTGTCAAATATTTGGAATTGACCAAGGCCGATCCAGCCCAATGCATTTACATTGGGGACATGCCCACCGATGTGGAATGCGCCAAAAACGCCGGCATCGCCTCTGGGCTAGCGGCGTGGCAGCAGAATGGCGGTAATAAAGGGGACGCTGATTTTATCTTTGCCTCTCCGGCGGATATCCTCGATATTTAAAAACCATTTGGATCAAAAAAAGCAGCCGACGGAAAAATCGGCTGCTTTTTTGTTTTATCTTCTTTTGAAAAAGGCTGCTCCAAAAAATCTTGGATGAAAATCAAAAAAATAACAGAACCCTATTGACAATGGTATAATAACGATTTATATTTAGTATTGTTCAATATATAGTACTTGTTTCAAATTAGTATTGAGAGGTGAAGCGATGAATATTCAGTTTAAAAAAGGCGTGTTGGAATTGTGTGTTCTGGCTATGCTGGAAAAGGGAGACCGGTACGGTTATGAGATTGCCTCCAATCTTTCCCAGGCAGTGGATATCTCCGATGGAACGGTTTACCCCATTCTTCGCCGGCTCAAGCAGGAGAATTACGTCACTTCCTATTTGGAAGAGTCCAGCGGAGGGGCGCCGCGGAAATATTATGCGCTTTCCCCTTCCGGACGGGAATTCCTCGAATTGCTCAAGGCGGAATGGAAACATTTTGTTTTCCAGGTAGACCAGATCATTGATGGAGGTGAAGAGATTGAATAAACAAGAATTTCTCAACCAATTACGCGCCGCTTTGGCTCCTCTTCCCGCAGTGGAACGGGAAGATATTTTAGCCGATTACGAAGAACATTTTCGCATAGCCGGTGAAACCGGGCATTCGGAAGAAACCGTGGCCGCCGCTTTGGGAGATCCCAGGGAGCTGGCCAGAATCTACATCGAAGGTATGGATCCTCCTCCCTTTGACCCTACCGATCCAACTTTGGGCGGCAAGGCGGCTTACCCTTATGCCAAAGGTTCTCGGGCGTCCAACGGCCATCCGTGGATTGTAACCGGCGTCGTACTGTTTAACGTCTTTATCGGCGCCTGGATGCTTCTGGGATTGATCGGTGCCTGGATCGGTCTTTGGATGGTTCCAATCGCCATCGCTTTGGCAGGCATTGCCTCTATTGTAGCTGGGATATTCATTCCCATGGCGATGTCCAAATGGACCTTTATTTTAGCAGGGATTGCCCTAATCGCATTGGGTATTTTGGCTGTCATCGGTATGGTGTATGTGACAAAATACTTCTTTAAAGGCATCCGGCTTTATTTCAGCGCCTGTGGAAAACTCTGCAAGGAGGGAAAACTATGAAATTAAAGGTTCTGGTCATTTCACTGGTCTGCGTATTCGCTGTGGCACTAGGAGGGGCAACCATCTGCGCCACCATGTCGCGCCAAGAGATCCGCGATTATATTCAACAAACTCAAACAAACTATGAGGATAGCAAATCGGCTTCCTTGGAGGGGATTAACGCCATTGAAATCCACTCTTCTTCCGAGCAGCTGAGCATTATTCAAACCCCAAATGTGGATCAAATCCAAGCCGACATCGGCATCGAGACTTATGGATTTCATTTGCCTGTCCCTCAGTATCAGCTGCGTATGGAGACACATAACTCCACTCTGAAAATCTACGTAGATCGCCAAGGAGGGGAATTTATTTTATACGGCGGCACCCAAAGTACAATGAAAATCTATTTGCCCCAATCATATACCGGCGATTTGGATTTAGACGCTGATTCTGGATCTATCCTATTGGATTCCTTGACAGGCCTCCGAACGATAAAATTAGATTTGGATTCCTGTTCATTGGAAAACCGGGGAAATCTCTCGGCGCAAAACATCGAGATGGATCTGGATTCCTTGTCGGCCAATCTAACCGATGTGTCCGGCAGCATAAAGGTAGATTTGGACAGCAGTGAATTCAATCTGTCTATGGCTCAAGTCAACGGGGATATCCTCTTGCGAGGGGATTCCTGCGATACGACATTGACCATCCCTCAAGATACCAGCGCTCAAGCAGATTTGCGCTGCGAATACGGCGATCTCTCCAGCGATTTCTCTCTCAATCCCACCATGGATCCCTATGAGGAAGTTCGTGTGCTTTACGGCGTCATCGGCCAAGGGGAACACACCATCCGCTGTCAAATGGACTATGGATCTCTCGCATTGAAGCAGTCGGGTATTCCTTCCGCCCCTCCAACTTCTGAAGATTCCACCTCCCCCTCGGTTTAATCCTTGCCCTCCTAAATTTCCGCTCCAGTCCTTTTTGGGCTGGGGCGGATTTGTTTTCTCTTTTGGTTTCAAGGGAACAGATCTTGTGAAAGTGGGGAATTGTGTGGTAAAATGCAGGAAAGGGACGAATATCTTCTTGAGGAGGATTCTATGACCAAAAAACAACGGGCCTTAAAGGCCATTGAAGAACTAAAAAAACTCTATCCCGTCGCTCACTGTTCCCTGGATACCACTGGGGCTTTGCAGCTATTGATTGCTACACGTTTGTCAGCACAATGTACCGATGCCAGAGTCAACCAGGTTACGCCTATCTTGTTTCAAAAATTCCCCACTCTACAGTCCTTTGTGGAGGCGGATATCAAAGACATTGAAGACATTATCCGTTCCTGCGGGCTTTATAAAACCAAGGCAAAGGATATCAAAGGCATGTGCGTGGATATCGCCGAGAAATATGGCGGCCAAGTGCCAGATACCATGGAAGATCTCATTTCTCTCCCCGGTGTAGGACGCAAAACTGCCAATCTGGTGTTGGGAGAGGTATTTGGAAAACCGGCTGTGGTGGCCGATACCCACTGCATCCGTCTTTCCGGCCGTATTGGTTTGACTAGCGTGACCAAGGACGCTTATAAAGTGGAAAAGGAACTGCGTGCTATTTTGCCTCCAGAGGAATCCAATGACTTTTGTCATCGTTTGGTATATCATGGTCGCGCCGTTTGTACCGCCCGTTCTCCTAAGTGTGACCAGTGTACATTAGCGGATATTTGTGTTTCGTGCGGCAAGGTATCAGGCAAATAAGGAAAATAAAAAAATCCCTTCCTTTTAAAGAAGGGATTTTTTATGGAGAATTTTCTCATTTTATACTATAACGATAAAATACATCCTTTTTTGTCGGATTTTAAAAAATAGGCATTTTATGCCTACATCTTGTGACCAAAAATGTCTCCTAGTTAGGTGGATTGATTCCGAATG
>CALCVR010000074.1 GCA_937905915.1 uncultured Eubacteriaceae bacterium | reverse complement strand
CCAAGCCCACATTCCGGTGCGTTCTTTGCACTCCGTGATGGTTCCATCGAGAGCCTTCGTGGCATTGACCAGCTGAACATAGCCCTCGTCCACCTCCGGCTCCTCGTCGATCATGTGGAAGATGCGCTCGGCGCCGGCCAAGGCCATAACCACCGAGTTAAACTGCTGGGCGATCTGCATAAAGGGTTGGGTAAAGCTCTTGGTAAATTGGAGGTAGGAGGCCATAACGCCTAAGGTGATGCCGCCGACGCCTAAAACCGACAGGAAACCGCCCAGTACGGCCGTCAGAACAAACTGAAGATTTCCGATGTTGCCGATGACCGGTCCCATCATATTGGCAAAGGTGTTGGCCTTGGAGGCGCTTTGGAACAGCTTTTCGTTGAGTTGGTCAAATTCCTCTTCCGACTTTTTCTCGTGATTAAAGATTTTAACCACCCGTTGGCCGTTCATCCGTTCCTCTACGAAGCCGGTAATATCAGCCAAGTCCATCTGCTGGCGGACGAAGAATTTGCCGGAATTGCCGCCGATTTTTCGAGTGACCAGTAGCAAAACGACGATCATAATCACCGCCAAGATGGTGAGAAGTGGACTGAGCACTACCATGCTGATGAAGGTTACCAGCACCGTAAAGAAAGCCATCATCATCTGGGGAATGGACTGGTTGATCATCTGGCGCAGGGTATCGGTGTCGTTGGTGTAGAGGCTCATGATGGAGCCATTGGTGTTCTGGTCAAAATAGCGGATAGGCAGACGCTGCATCTTTTCAAACATCTCGTCGCGAACCCGCTTTAGGACGCCTTGGCCGATTTTAACCATCAGGCGGCTGTAAACAAAGGTGGCCACAACGCCGCACAGGAAGATGCTTCCCAGGACGGCCAAAGCGGTATAAAGCTCGGTAAAGTTTGGATTCTGCTGGCCGATAAGAGGGATGATAAAGTCATCCAGCAAAAACTTCAGGGAGAGGGACACCGAAATGGTGGCCACGGCGCTGATGAGGATACACACAAACACCAGGATAAATTGGGCTTTGTAAGTGCCAGTGACGTATTTTAGAAGTCGTTTCCCGGTTTTTAAGGTGTTTCGATTGACTCCTGCTTTAGGCGCTTTACTCATTGTGACCGCCTCCTTTCACCTGGGATTCATACACTTCCCGATAGATTTCATTGGTGCGGAGCAGTTCTTCCGAAGTGCCGATACCGCTCACTTCGCCGCCGTCCATGACAATGATCTG
>CALCVR010000073.1 GCA_937905915.1 uncultured Eubacteriaceae bacterium | reverse complement strand
ATGCTCGTAGCCGTCCCTTACTAAAAATTGGACATTATCCGCATTGACGTCCTTGAGTCCTTCTTCATAGAAAAACCGCATGGGATAAGCTTCTTGCCGTGTCGTTCCAGCTACTTTTGCATTTTCCAGATCTTTGCCGTCGATAGTGACTTTGTATCTGACCATAGGTACCAAGGACGACGGCACTTTCAATAACACAGTTTGCTTGTCTGTGGCTAGTTCCGTCGCCACCCGGGCGCTGATATACATCATATCGGCTCCGGTAGCGGTATGGGATCCAGAAGTTCCGTAGTAAGAATAGGAATAATTCAAATATTTCGCATCGGAAGGAGCCTCTTCCCCTTCTATATAAGGTCCAATGTATTGCTGCTGATCTGCGCTATCCCCTTTGCCATACCACATGATGACATTGCCAAAGTCATTTTCATCGCGGTAATAAATCTGCCCTTCCCCGATGGCATTGTTGATGAGTTCTATTGCCTGATCATTTGTGATGCTTAGGCGTTCCATAACCGAACGCAAAAATGTTAAATCGCTTCCACCGCTCTCTGGATGGAATCCATCTCGGAAGGTCCTGGCAAAGTCTTTTCCTGTATGTAATTTGTCTCCGCACACCAAGCCGTTGACCTTTTTGACCTCCATGTATTCTCCCAAAGGATCCTGGAATGTCAAATAACCGGAGAAGTTGGCCCCGTCGCTTCCAATATCGGTGGGATAGTACTGGGACTGTAGAATGATTTCCTGTACGATTTGTTCAAAGGCCCCTTCCAGCCCTTGGCTGTCGGTAGCTTCAAAATATTGGTCGGCATACACTTGATCGCTTTCCCCAATGCCGTCGTCTGCACGGGTTACATCGGGATAATCTCGATGATCCCAATCTCGCAGGTTATCTCCTGCACCCAATGTTAAAAATCGCTCCCAATAGTTTCCTACCGTAATGGGATCCCACCGTCCGCCGCTCCCCGGCTCGGGTGTGGACTCCGGGTTCAATACCCATTGAGCGATTTGTTTTTGATTTCCCTCCAGGCCATTTATGCCGAGGCCCAAGGTGTAAAACAATGGCTCCCGGCCATAATGTTCCCGCATCTGCGCCCGGGTATAGGCCGCTGTTAACTGAGTATAAAAACCTATTGTGTCACTAGTACTTGTACCATTTCCTGTAGTAGAAGTCTGTACATTGGAATAACCATTGGTTGCGGCAGTGGGAGCGCCGTCTCCCATGAGAACCATGACGGGAATGCGTTTTACTCCGTCTACCGCGGTATCTTCGACCCGGCTAAACTGCTGCCACGCCTGATATAAACCGTTTTGGATATAGGTTCCGCCCTCTACTGCTTTTTTATTTTCATCCACTTTTTGTTGTGATTCTTCATATGTAATATTATTTGCTACCGAGATCGTATAAATATCTTCCCAATGGCCACCAATCCAATCATTTACCCATTCTTGATCCACGGTGTAGCTTATAAATTGGTCTTGTTCATTGGAACGATACCGATTTAAATCCAGCAAAACGCTGGCCGTACCGGCATCAGAACTTCCCGCCGCCGAGTTGCCTGAAAATAGAATCACCCCAACACGGTTGTTGACATTTAATTGCAACAATTTCTTAATAGCGCTGTTGGTAGCAGACACCAAGCTTGGAACTGAATCACTGTTCACCATACTGCCCGACACGTCCAGCACCAGCATAACGTCGATGGGGATGGTATCCTGTCCTACGATGCTCTTATTGGAACTAATGGCGGAAAGGGACACTAAAAAATTTTCCTCGCCGCTGCGTTCTACCGCCACCACTTGATGGCCATCCTCGTTTTGCAGAAGGACGTCGCCATCGCTTACGGTTTTATCGGTCCAGATTCGTCCCGCCGATGAAGTATCCAGCACGTTTTGTCCAAAACTTTGCGTCCAATTTGTCATGGTGCTGGGATCGGCTGCCCGAGGTGTAAGAGAAGAAGGGTTCTGAGCCAATGCCACTAAGCTTTCGGCAAAATAACAAGCCAAAAGCAAAATAACAACCATACAAATAGCTGCTATACGCTTTTTTCCTAAAAAACTCTGTTCTTTTTGTTTCCGCATTGTATAGCCCTCTTTCTTCCCTTCGTTCTGCTGATTTTTAACTTCAGCGGCAGCGTTTACAACGTAATGTAGATTATGTGGTCGTCAGATGCGATATAGTCCGTTTTATATTTTCTTTATCTTCCTCAAATTGTGGAAAAAGGCATAAAAACGTAGGCTGGAAAAAAATTTTTGTTTCCAGCTTATATTTTTATGCCCTTTTTGGTTTTTAGATTATTTTGCTCTAAAAGAATCTTGCAATAGATTCATTTTGTGATATAATAAGGACTAATAAATGTGTTATGTTTTTTAGTTAACCTAGATTTTTTATATGTAATCAGTGTTCGTCTACGAGATGTTGATACGTTTTCAACCACATAATCTACATTATGTGGTTTCTTTTTTATCATCCTACCACATAATCTACATTACGTTTTAAGCAGTAGCTGTACTTGTTCTAAGCGGGCAACATGTTGGAATCCTGTCTCCATGGTGTAAATTCGCGTGGTATTGATGCTGCTGTGTCCTAGAAGGTCGGCTAGGCGGACGATGTCCTTTTCGATGGAATAAAACGTCCGGGCAAACAGATGGCGTAAATTGTGAGGGAATACTTTTTTCGGGCATACATCGGCATGTTTGCAAAGTGCTTTCATATCCCTCCAGATGTTGCTCCGATCCAACGCTTTTCCATTCTTGCTGATAAACACAGTGCCGGTTTTGATGCCGGCTTTTTTACTATATTCTTTTAACAGTTTTTGCAGCGGCACGGGGATGAAAATCACCCGTGTTTTATTTTTGCAATTTACAATGGCTCTCCCGTCCTTTATCGCTTCCACAGTGATATATTGTAGCTCACTTATGCGGATCCCCGTCCCACATATGGTTTGTAGAATCAACCAAAGGCGATGATTTTTTATATCCTTTGCCGCCTTCACCAAATTTTGATACTCTGTTTTGGTAAGTTCATGATCTTCCCGGGCAAATATCTGTCGCTGCACCTTCAATGTCTTAATACAGCAGGTCCCCAGTCCTAAAAATCGCAAAAAACAGTTGAGCGCTACCAGCATGGAATTGACACTGGTTACTGCATATTGTTGTGTCAAATACTTTTTATAAGCAATGGTCTGTTCTTTGTTGATCTCCGATCCATTGAGGAATTCATAGAATTTTCGGATGTCCCGAAGGTATTTTTCAACGGTTAGTTTGCTTTTTTCCTCTTGTTCCAAATGTTTTTTGAATTGCACCAATGTATTTACAATGGCCTTCGGTTCATTCATGTTATCTCCCTCCGTTATATCAATGTTTTTTGTTTGGTTATTTTATCATCCCCCATATCATTTTATTATATCCGGTTAAAAACACGGCCGGTTCCTATTGGATATGAATCCCGTATGTTCATTTTGGGAATAGTTTTAAGAGATAAAAAATAACCGGTCATTCTTCTAGGACGGCCGGTTATTTAAAAAATATGTGATTCTTTTGCCTTTAAGGTATTGCGCTTCTGTTTTTGTTCTATTTTTGCTGGAACCTCCGGGTAAGATTTGGTACAATAAACAGGGTATTTCGTAAATGCAGGATCTGGAGGGAAAATAATATGGACAAACCAAAGCGTGCAAACCCGAAAATGATACGATGGGCGCCGGCAGTACTCCTTATTTTGGCCCAGGTGGTATTTGTCGCCTGGGTATTGTATGAGTTGACCATCCGTTGGAAATGGACCCCTTTTCTGATTTTTGAAGGACTTGCCATTATCATGTCGGTGCGCGTCGCTTATAAACAGGATAATCCGTCTTATAAAATCTCTTGGATCATCGTACTCCTGTTGCTCCCCTTTGTAGGGCTGCTGCTCTACCTCTTTATGGGACGTAGAGGACTTCCATTCTGGATGAAAAAATCCATTGTCAATATCTCTTTGGGCACCCACGGCTTGATTACCTCCTCTCCAGAGGCGGAAAATAAACTTAGCAACCGCTTCCCTCTGCACGAGCGGGAATCATTGTTATTGGCTCGGCAGGGGCGTTCTCCTGTGTATCAGGGGACTTTCACCCAATATTTCCCCTTGGGAGAGTTGGGATACAAGGCTATGCTGGAGGAGTTAGAAAAGGCTCAGCGTTTTATCTTTCTAGAGTATTTTATTGTAAGCGCCGGCCAAATGTGGGATGGTATTCACGAAATCCTTCGGCGCAAGGCCAAAGAAGGCGTGGATGTCCGCTTATTGTACGACGACTTCGGCAGCATGAACAATCATCCCAAGGGATTCCGCAGCCAGCTTACCAAAGAGGGGATTCAGGTGCGTCCCTTTAACCGCATCGATCCCCGGATTTCCAACTTTTATATGAATTACCGGGATCACCGCAAAATCCTGCTCATTGACGGTAACGTCGCTTTTACCGGCGGCATCAACCTAGCCGACGAATACATCAATGTGGTGGAGGCACACGGTCACTGGAAGGACTGCGTGCTCATGCTCAAGGGCGAAGCTGTGTGGAGTTTTACCATGATGTTTTTGGGATCATGGCATTTCTCGGCCAATGAGGAGCCCTATGACCACACTCGATATGATTCTCTACGTCCTACCATCCAGGTAGAGGACGATGGTTTTGTCCAGCCATACAGCGATTCCCCTTTGGATAATGTAAATCCCGCAGAAGGGGTTTATATGCAAATGATCTATAACGCCCGCCGTTATGTTTATATCGCTACCCCTTACCTTATCCTGGACAACGAGATGGTAACCGCCCTTTGTACCGCCGCCCGTTCTGGTGTGGACGTCCGCATTGTCACCCCTTTTCACGGGGATCATGGATATGTCCACATGGCCACTCGATCCTCTTACGGCTCCCTTTTGGAGGCCGGGGTCCGGATTTATGAATACACCCCTGGTTTTATCCACTCCAAGCTGTTCGTCTCGGATGACCAGGTGGCTACAGTTGGCAGCGTCAATATGGACTTCCGCAGCTTTTATTTGCATTTTGAATGCGGGGTGTGGATGGCAGGCAGTCAAGCAGTGCTCCAAGTCCGGGATGATATGCTCGAGACCATGGAGCAAAGTCAGGAAATTCTCTACGACGTTTGGAAACGCCGTCCGTGGTATGTAAAGGTAGGGCAGATGTTCCTGCATCTCATTGCGCCCATGATGTAATGGGATCCCCCCTTAAAACGGTTGTTTTCGCCGTAATAGACATGGTAAAATAGGGAAGAAGATGTCATCTCTGCCATGGAAAAGGTATCGGAAGATGTTGTAGATGGAAGAGCCGCCTTAGGATGGTACAGAGGGATAGGATAACCTATCCCGTCTACGTCCGTTTCCATCCGACGCCTTTGGAGTGATTTTTCACCAAGATCTTTGCGCCATCTTCTGGGAAGGGAGGGCCGGCTGTGCAACTTCGTATTTCGCCCAAAGCACTTTTGCTGTGGCGCATTTATTTGACGGTGTTATTGATTTTAATATGTTTGCTTTCGATCATCCTCATCAAATTGATCGGTCCCCTGGGTGTGTTATTCCCTCTTTTTTTGCTGCCTATCTTGGTGTGGGCCTATCAATACTATCTTCCGGCCTTATGGCGCTCCCATCAATACCTTTTGGAAGACGGACAGATTATCGTCAAACGAGGCGTCTATCAGCGCACGGTGCGTACCGTCCTAACCGAAGCGGTCCTTATGCGGGAAACGCTGCGTACTCCCTTGGAAATTGTATTGGGCATGACCACAGTGGTTCTCCATGTGGCGGGAGGACGTATTGTTCTCAACCAACTGCCTTATGAGGATGCTGTACGCCTTGTGGAACAGTGGGAATCGCAGGTGAAGTCATGAGCATCCGGTTTCGTACCCATCCCGCCACCATCCTGATCGGCTTAAAACGGTATGTATTTATCTTACTGATCCCGGTCTTCCAACAGCTTTTGACGCTGCCTTTTCATCCGTCCTCTTGGTCGGTGCTATTTTGGGGCGAAATCATTGCGGCAGGATTTATTGTGCTTCTGTCGGCCGCCCGGTGGCTTTTGCTGCGGTGCTGCTTAGTGGACGGCGTTTT
>CALCVR010000072.1 GCA_937905915.1 uncultured Eubacteriaceae bacterium | reverse complement strand
TTGTTTAAGATGGCGGCTGAACAGGCAGGGGGAGATTTCTCCATTGAATCCATCCCGGGGAAGGGGACGACTGTCAAAGCTACCTTTGGATTGACTCACATTGACCGAGCTCCTTTAGGAAATATGATAGCCACTGTCAATGTCCTTATTCGTTGCAACCCCAAAATTGATTTTATCTACCGCCGAGAGAAGGATGGCCGATCCTTTACCCTGGATACACGAGAAGTGCGCGAAGAATTGGGCGCGGAGGTACCTCTGGATACGCCGGAGGTGCTGGAATGGGTGGACGGTTATCTGAAGGAAAATACGGAACAGATCGTTGGAGGTGCTTAAGTATGAAATCGCTTGCAGAGCTTCAAGCTATAAAAGAAAGAGCCCAGAGCCGCATCCAGATGCGGGAGGAAATGGGCGATGATACCCGTATTGTAGTGGGCATGGCCACCTGTGGTATTGCCGCAGGAGCACGCCCGGTGCTGACGTCGTTTGTAGACGAGATCGGCAAACGCAAGTTGGAACATGTTGTCGTAACCCAGACAGGTTGTATCGGCATTTGCCAATATGAGCCTGTGGTGGAAGTATTTGTTCCTGGCCAGGAGAAGGTCACTTATGTTAAAATGACCCCAGAAAAGGCAGTGCGCGTCGTCAACGACCACATTGTAAACGGCAATGTGGTGACTGAATTCACCATCGGCGCAGCCCAGAAATAAGGAGGAAAAACCCAATGTATCGTTCACACGTTCTGATTTGTGGTGGTACTGGTTGTACCTCCTCAAACAGCGGAAAGATTTTGGAAGTCATGAAGGAAGAGGTGGCAAAAGCCGGCCTCACCGATGAAATTAATATTGTACATACCGGCTGTTTCGGTCTGTGTGCTTTGGGCCCCATCATGGTGGTGTATCCCGAGGGCGCGTTTTACAGCATGGTCCGTCCGGAGGACGTGCCGGAGATCGTGCAGGAGCACCTGCTCAAAGGCCGTATTGTCAAACGCCTGCTGTACCAGGAGACGGTCCAGGAGGACACTATTAAGTCCCTGAACGAGACCGATTTCTATAAGAAGCAAATGCGTCTGGCATTGCGTAACTGTGGTGTCATTAACCCTGAAGTTATCGATGAATATATTGCGTACGACGGCTATCAGGCACTAGCAAAGTGCGTCACCGAGATGACTCCAGAAGAGGTCATCAAAGTAGTGCTGGATTCCGGCCTGAGAGGCCGCGGCGGCGCAGGATTCCCCACCGGTCGCAAATGGAGCTTGGCAGCCGCCAATCATGCCGATCAGAAATACGTTTGCTGTAACGCCGACGAAGGCGACCCAGGCGCGTTTATGGATCGTTCGGTACTGGAAGGCGACCCCCATTCGGTCATTGAAGCCATGGCCATCGCTGGTTACGCCATCGGCGCAACCCAAGGTTATGTATACGTCCGCGCTGAGTACCCTATCGCCGTGCAGCGTCTGCGCATTGCCATTGAGCAGGCCCGCGAATACGGCCTGCTTGGTAAAAATATCTTCGGCACCGATTTCTGCTTTGATCTGGATATCCGTCTGGGAGCCGGTGCATTCGTGTGCGGCGAGGAAACCGCTCTCATGACCTCTATTGAAGGCAAGCGCGGCGAACCCCATCCCCGTCCGCCTTTCCCGGCGGTCAAGGGTCTGTTCGGCAAGCCGACCATTTTGAATAACGTAGAAACCTACGCCAATATTCCCCAGATTATCTTAAAGGGCGCTGAATGGTTCAGCTCCATTGGTACCGAGAAGTCCAAGGGTACTAAGGTGTTCGCCGTAGGCGGCAAGATCCACAACACCGGCTTGGTGGAAGTGCCCATGGGTACTACCCTGCGTGAAATCGTCTATGAAATCGGTGGCGGCATCCCCAACGGCAAGAAGTTTAAAGCAGCCCAGACAGGCGGTCCTTCCGGCGGCTGTATCCCAGCTCAACATTTGGATGTACCGATCGATTACGATAACTTGATCGCCATCGGTTCCATGATGGGATCTGGCGGTTTGATTGTCATGGACGAGGACACCTGC
>CALCVR010000071.1 GCA_937905915.1 uncultured Eubacteriaceae bacterium | reverse complement strand
GGGTATGGTAAGGAAGAGAATTATATTGCTTCTGATGTCACCGCACTTCTTGCACATACCAGAACGGTTACCTATATGGAGGATAATGAAATAGCAGTGCTTACTGCGGACCAGGTTCAGATCTTTGACCGAGACGGGTTTTTACTGGAAAAAGAAAAACAAAAGATTGAGTGGGACGTTTCTGCGGCGGAAAAAGGCGGCTATAAACATTTTATGCTGAAAGAGATTATGGAACAGCCGGAAGCGGTACGCAAGACAATTTTTCCGAGACTGACAGAGGGAGAAATTGTACTGGAAGAATTAAAGGATGCCAAAGAGCTGATGACCATCCTGGGCGAAGCGGCTCTGACCGATATTGATAAAAAGTACGCGAAATTTGCCGATGCCTTTGAGCAGGAGTATGTATCCCAGGGGTATGATAAAAACCGTTCCATTGAGGAGACTATGGATCTCGGCTGGGATCTTCTTTCTATGCTGCCCAGAAGCGAACTCAAACGCATCAAAGATCAGTTTTTGGATGAGTATTACCATGGAGATGCGTAAGCGGTTTCCCATCACCTGGGGAAAGGAGGGGGACCTATGCCGTATTTGACCGGCCAACGGGTTGTGCTGCGGGAGTACCGGCAGGAGGATATCGAACCCATCCAGGGGTGGGTCAACGATCCGGACATAACCCGGTTCCTGGACGGGGCGGTGTTCCTTTACCCCAGGAGCATCCAGCAAACCCGCTCCTTTGTGGAGGAGAACGCCCGGGCCGGCGGGCCTAATTTTGTCATAGCCCACCGGCATTCGGACGAGTACATCGGCCAGCTGGAGCTTAGCGGGGTGGACTATCGCCACGGCGTGGCGTCCCTGGGGATTGTGGTCGGCGGGAAAGGCTGCCGCGGCAAAGGGTACGGATCGGAGGCCATCGGTCTCGCTCTGGAATTTGCCTTCCGCCAGATGAACCTGAACCGCGTTGAGCTGTGGGTGAGGGAAGACAATGACATAGCCCTTAAATGTTACCGTTCCTGCGGCTTTGTGGAGGAAGGCCGCCGCCGAAGCTGCTATGCCGTAGACGGCGTCCGCAAGGATCTGGTGCTCATGGGCATCCTGCAGGATGAATGGGAAAGGAGGCTGTAATATCCTATGGCTTTGATGCAGGTAAATCCTACCCGGATGGAGCTCACCCGGCTGAAAAAACGTCTGGCTACCGCTTTGAGAGGGCATAAATTGCTCAAGGATAAACGAGACGAACTGATGCGGCAGTTTTTGGATATTGTGCGCGAAAATAAGGCCCTGCGCCGTAAGGTAGAGCAGGGCATTGAGGAGGCCAACCGGTACTTTATCGTGGCCCGGTCGGTGATGCAGAAGGAGGCGTTGTCGGTGGCCCTTATGGCCCCTAAGCAGCAGGTCAAGCTGGAGGTGGGGATGAAAAACGTCATGAGCGTAACCATTCCCCGTTTTACCGCCAAGACCCGAACCGACAATCCCCACGATATTTATTCCTACGGCTACGCCTTCACCTCCGGGGATCTGGACGGCGCCGTGCAGTCGCTGGCCCAGGTGCTGCCCGACATGCTGCGTCTGGCCGAGTCGGAGAAGTCGGCCCAGCTGCTGGCGGCCGAGATCGAGAAGACGCGCCGCCGCGTCAACGCCTTGGAGCATGTTATGATCCCAGACCTACAGGCCACCATCCGTTATATCACCATGAAGCTGGATGAAAACGAACGGTCCAATCTAACAAGGCTCATGAAGGTCAAAGATATGATGATCGCCCAAAAGATCCAACAGGATCGAAAACGGTCGGAAGCCGCCGGATGACCGCCGGAGGCCTGAAAGAATATTCAAAAAAACCAGAGGAATATGATAAAGGAAAAGGGCAAAACCGACTTCCCCCAGGAGAGGGGAAGAGGACGGTTTTGCCCTTTTGAACAATAAAGAGAAATTTGGTTGACGACTGAAAAAAGTCAGATATAGAGATTTGTCTCATGGGGAAAAATGTACGTTAGAAAAAAGGAAACGGGATATCCTGAAAAATCAAGGTGATTCAGGTGGATTCGACGTTGGTTTTAGATAAATATGGATAAAAATTAGTAAATATAGCTAACTTATGGCGTCGAAATTGTTCTGACGGGCGAAAATCCAGGATTTCAAAAAAATGGATTGAATTTGCTGGATAGTTAAGATATAATTGATTCAAAGGCCGCATAATAATTGTGCAATATCTCAAAATACAAAACGACTACGGCCAAACAAATATACCGGAAGGGGAATCAAATCTTGAAACAGTATACAGCCAAAAACATCAGAAATATCGTCCTAGGAGGCCACGGTGGGTCGGGAAAGACCTCTCTGGCCGAAGCTATGCTTTATTTGGCCGGCGCATCGGAGCGGCTGGGCAAAGTGGCCGACGGCAATACCGTCATGGATTTTGACCCCGAAGAGATTAAGAGAAAGACGTCGGTGTCCACCGCAGTGGCGCCGCTTGAGTGGAAAGATTGTAAAATCAATTTAATCGACACCCCTGGATTGTTCGACTTTGCCGGCGGCCTTTGTGAAGGTGTGCGGGCGGGTGATTGCGTCATTATCCCGGTGTCGGGCAAATCGGGCGCTAAGGTAGGCGCCGAAAAGGCATACCAAGCCGCGTCCAAACGGGGCATCGGTAAGATGTTCTTTATCACAAAATTAGATGAAGAACACGCTGATTTTGCCAAAGCGACAGCCTCCATCCAGGAAGTGTTTGGCGCAGGGGCTTGCCCCATCGTTATCCCTTACATGGAGGGCGGCAAAGTACAGTGCTATATTGATGTGCTGAGGGAGAAGGCCTATACATACGACAAAGGCAAGATGAAAGAAGTGCCCATGCCTGAAACCGATGAGGTAGAGGAAATCCGTATGGCTTT
>CALCVR010000070.1 GCA_937905915.1 uncultured Eubacteriaceae bacterium | reverse complement strand
CCACTCCCACGCTCTTCTGTCAACCCCTTTTTACACCTTTTTTTCGACTTTCTTCGAAAAAGTTTCATTTGGCCCATTTTCATGCGCAAAGATACCTTATTATATAATACTAAAAAAACAGGTTTCAAAAAAATGCGCAATCATTGCTATTTTGCGCCCCCAATCGTATAATATACTACTGTGAATTAAGAAAAATATTAGGCGGAGGCATTGATTATGGAGAGCATTCTTTCAAATATCATGAAGCGATTTTCAGGAAAACGCGTGGCGGTTGTGGGATTGGGAATCAGCAATACCCCTCTTATCCAACTTCTTTTGGACGCGGGCGCTCAAGTCATCGGTTGTGACAAACGGGATCTTTCCCAGCTGGGGGACAAAGGGGTGGAGCTCCAAAAAAGGGGGGTCCAGCTGAAATTAGGAGAGGACTATCTCTCTTCTATTGAGGCCGACGTCATTTTCCGTACCCCAGGTCTCTCCTATACCATGCCCCAGCTTCAGGAATACCGCAAAAAGGGAGTGGCCGTCACCTCGGAAATGGAGCTTTTCTTTGATATCTGCCCCGCCACCCTCATCGGCGTCACCGGGTCGGACGGTAAAACCACCACTACCACCCTCATCGCTGAGATGTTAAAGGCCGCCGACAAGACGGTTTATTTGGGCGGCAACATCGGCGCTCCCCTCCTTCCCCTGACCGATCAAATGAATCCGGAGGACTTCGCGGTGGTAGAACTTTCCTCCTTCCAGCTCATGTCCATGCGCCGCAGCCCGGACATCGCCGTGGTGACCAACCTCTCCCCCAATCATCTGGATATCCACAAGACCATGGAGGAATACATCGACGCAAAGAAAAACATCCTCCTGCATCAAAACGGCCTGAGCCGGTCGATACTCAATCTGGATAACTCCATCACCGCTTCCTTTGCCCCCCTCACCAGAGGGGATACCCTCTTCTTCTCCCGGAAACAGCCGGTGGATTCGGGAGCCTATGCGGCGCCGGATGGGACGTTGTACCTGTCCCGCAACGGGCAGAAAACAGAGGTCATGAAAGAGTCGGATATCCTCATCCCAGGCAAACACAACGTGGAAAATTACTTGGCGGCCATGGCGGCAGTGTGGGGGATTGTCGATCCCGAGACCATGGTGCAGGTGGCCCGCACCTTTGCCGGGGTGGAGCACCGCATTGAGTTAGTCCGTCAAAAGGACGGGGTCAAGTGGTACAACGATTCCATTGCCTCCAGTCCTACACGCACCATCGCGGGACTTTTATCCTTTGACCAGCGGGTGATTCTCATCGCCGGCGGGTATGATAAGGATATCCCCTTCGATGTGTTGGGTCCCAAAATCGTGGAACGGGTCAAGTGCCTGATCCTTATGGGCGCTACGGCCGACAAGATCGAGGCGTCGGTCAAGGCAAGTCCCGGCTGGAGCAGTGATACCACCCCTATTCTGCGGGTGAATAATATGCAGGAGGCGGTGGAGGCTGCCCACGACGTCGCCAAAGCCGGGGATATCGTCACCCTCTCTCCCGCTTGCGCAAGCTTTGATCTCTATCCCAACTTTGCCGCCCGGGGCAGGCATTTTAAGGAGATTGTGAAAGCTCTCTAGGCGGGCAGTGCCCGCTTCCTCTTCGCGCTCTGGGCTTGCTATTTTAAGAAACTTTAGTGTCCCGCGGAATAGGGCTGTAATAGGGCAAGACTTTGTTTTTTCGACCTCTAGGTTACCGTGTCTGCGGAGTGTAGACGATCGCCAAACCTTAGGGCGTCGTGGCTCCAGGCTCTGCCTGGGCGGGCAGTACCGGCGAGTCGCCGGTTCCACACCGCGCTCCGGGCTTTTTGTAATAGAATCCTTAGTGACACGCGGATTGGGGTTGGGAAGTAACGGGGATCTTTTCCTGGTCTTTTTAATCACCCTGTCTATCAAAATAAATCCGCCCTTTTCATAAGATTAAGGCGTTGTAAGGAGCATTGTCATGGATACCAAACAGCTTTTATTTGATCTATGCGCCCCGTCCGGCCCGGCTGGCCGGGAAGGAGAGGCCGCCAAAAAAGCGGCAGAGCTTCTCTCTCAGTTTGCCTCTGTGCGTCGGGACGCTTTGGGAAACGTACTGGGTCATCTGGGAGATCCAAATGCGCCCCGTCACATCCTGTTAGACGCACATATCGACGAAATTGGTTTGGTGGTCACCAGCCTTTCCGACGGATTTCTGAAGGTGGGCAAGGCTGGCGGAGTGGATATCCGCACCCTCCCGGCCCACGAAGTGGTTATTTGGGGACGCAAACCCATTCCCGGACTGTTCTGCGCTACCCCTCCCCATCTCAGCAAAGACAGCGACCGCAACAAATTCTCCCCCCTGGATGAAATGATGGTGGACACCGGTCTTACCGCCGATCGGCTCAAGGATATGGTTCAGCCGGGAGATCGAGTCACCTTGAAACGCAATCCCCAAAAACTATTCAATAACCGCATCACCTCAGGGGCATTGGATGACCGGGCGGGAGTGGCCTCCCTGCTCAAATGTGTCTCCCTGCTGCCGGGGCTCAAAAAAACACAGGTGACGGTTCTCTTCAGCGTCCAGGAGGAGGTGGGACAAGCCGGCGCCATCACCGGCAGCTTTGGTGTGGACGCCACCGAAGCCATCGCCGTTGACGTCAGCTTCGCCATGATGTCCCTCCCACAAATGCGGCAAGCTGGGGGACGGGGTTATGATCGGGTATTCGCCCATTCTTTCCCGCCCCATGTTTGAGAAATTGCTGTCGCTAGCCAAAGAAGAGGACATCCCCTACCAGACCGAGATCATGGGAGGCGACACCGGCACCAACGCCGACTATATCGCCATCTCCCGCACGGGGATTCCCTGCGGTCTATTATCCATCCCTCAGCGGTACATGCACACCGCCTGCGAAGTGGTGGACGTAGGTGATGTTGACGCCGTAGCCGAATTGCTGGCCGCCTATATTGTGAAAGGGGATGCTTGATACATGATGGAACTGTTAAAACAGCTTTGTGAGATCCCGGGGATCTCCGGCCGGGAAGAACGGGTTAGGGCATTCCTAATGGAGACTATCGGGAACAAGGCACAATGTAAGGTGGACGCCCTGGGAAATCTCCTGGTGCACAAGGAGGGCAAAAACCGCAGCGTCAAACGGGTTGTACTGGATGCACACATGGATGAGGTGGGATTTCTCATCACTCATGTGGAGGAAGAGGGTTTCTTGCGCTTTACCACGGTAGGCGGCATCGATTCCAAAGTGCTGCTCGGCAAACATGTACTGGTGGGGGACGATCTCCTCCCCGGCGTCATTGCCTCCAAGCCTATCCATCTGCTGAAGGCCGATGAGAGGGACAAAGCGGTGGAAGTGAGTGATCTGTGCATCGACATCGGTGCCTCGTCCAAAGAGCAGGCAGGACAGCATGTCCATCCCGGGGATATGGTGGTGTGGGACACATCATTTGAAAAGATGGGGAATCTCCTCAAAGGCCGGGCATTGGACAACCGCGCCGGCTGCGCCATGCTGTTAAAACTGGTGCTGGGAGAAGTTCCCTACGACTTGGATGTGGTATTCTCCGTACAGGAGGAAATCGGACTCCACGGCGCCAGAACAGCAGCCTTCGCACTAAAACCCGATTTGAGCATCGTGGTGGACACCACCACCGCCTCTGATCTGGCCGGTGTGCCGGAGGATAAGCAGGTGTGCCGTTTGGGATCAGGACCCGCCATCTCATTTATGGATCTGCGCACCATGTATGACAAATCCCTTTATGACGCCGCTTTTGCCACGGCAAAACGTCTGAATATTCCCTGTCAGCCCAAGGCATCTGTGTCGGGAGGAAACAATGCTGGAGCCATCCATCAAAGCCGGACAGGTGTGCGCACGCTGGCCCTGTCCCCCCCCTGCCGGTATCTCCATTCCCCTGCCGGACTGATCTGTGAAGACGACCTGACAAACGGCCTGATTCTGATGAGGGAACTGTCGGCTGCAATGGCATCTGGTCAGCTTTGACAAAAAGAGGCGAATAACCTCATTTTTCATCAAAAATTGATTGATTTCTCTGGTGATAGTGTACTATAATAGAACCATTCTCCTTCTAGGAGATTAAAAGGATAATCCCTCTGATAAATTGATAGAAAGAGTAAGGAGGAAGCAATATGATCACTGGCGCACAAGCTATGGTGGAATGTCTCAAGTGCGAGGGTGTTACGACGGTATTCGGCTATCCCGGCGCC
>CALCVR010000069.1 GCA_937905915.1 uncultured Eubacteriaceae bacterium | reverse complement strand
GTAATGGATCAGATTAGAAAAAGGTCCTTCCATTCCCAGAATATCAAAACCAGCGTTGCAGTAGGCCGATACTGAGAGAAAAATGGAGGTCCAAATCCCCTGAAGACCGTATTTGGGAACAAAACGGATTCCCAATAGGATAGCCCCTACCGTTTCAAAAGCAAAGGTCACGATGCAAATAAGGCGGAAGAGTTGAGGGACATCGGCCAAATTGCCGTTTGAAATATACTCATTGGCAAGCTGCAATTCCTTGATACCGACCCTACGCCGGACGGTAAACGCGAAGAAGGAGGTAAAAGTTACGAGTCCCAATCCACCCAATTGAATGAGCATTAAAATAACCCCTTGGCCAAACCAAGTCCACTTGGTAAAGGTATCAAAGACCACCAGACCGGTGACACAGGTGGCGGAGGTGGAAGTAAACAAAGCATCCAAAGGATGTGTAAAATTGCCGTCCTTAGAAGCGATAGGCAACGTTAATAAAAAAGCTCCCACTACAATGATAATAGCAAAACTCAAGGCAATAAGCCGAATAGGAGGCATGCCCCGTTTTCTGGCCTCGGATATTCGCAAAATCATCCACACCTTTTTGAGAAAAATCTTTTTTAGACAAGGGTTAAAAATACAAAACAAAAAGCCGCTTTCCTAGGCAAAAAGCAGGCGGCTCATTCCTTTTTATTAACACAATCTTTTTAGAAATCGTGCATTTCGCACGTATTATAGCACCCTTATTTTTAAAATGCAAGCATTCTGTCCATCTTGTGTTTACAAAAAATTAATATCCGCATAATACCCTATTCTTTCTAAATACAACTGGATAATTCTATGGATATTGAAGAAGATGGGACAAGAGAAAAACAGAATTTGAGTCGATTCTAATGATTTTGTGTGATACACTAAATAATACAAAAAATGGGGAGGCAAAGCGATGGGACGTCTTACAGCAAAGAGGGAAGATGGAACTTATCAGGTAGAAGAAGCTGCAATTGCTGAAACCGGCAAAGGATATAGTGGTCTGGCAATTCAGAAGTTAGGACGTATCGAGGATTTGATGGAGCAATTACTGACAGAGCAGGATGAGTTGTCCCAACAGCTGGATGCCTTGCGCTTACAGGGAAAAACACGTTCCGCCCAGTTCCGAGAGAAGATGGCTCGAAAATTAACCAATGGACATATTTTGTCCGCATTAAAATCGGTATTACCCTAGATATCAGAAATTGTATAACCCCCAGCTAAACATTATCCTTAGCTGGGGGTTATACAAAAAGTAAAAATAAATAATAATATTACGATAATAGGGCTATTTCTTTTCCAAAGCTCTCATGAGATGGGAGGCGGCCAACATGACCCCTACTTTACCGGAGTGGAAGTTGAGCCCACCCTGCATCCAAACCGCCCAAGGTTCCCGGAGGGGAGCATCGGCCGACAGCTCGATAGAAGCGCCTAACGTAAAGGCTCCTGCCGCCATAATGACCTGGCTGTCATAGCCCGGCATATCCCAGGGTTCCGGAGTGACAAAGGCGTCGATGGGCGCGCCTGCCTGCATCCCTTGGCAGAAGGCGATAAGGGAATCCCGGTCCCGCAGCTGGATGGCCTGGATAATGTCGTATCGTTCCTCCAAGGGACGGGGCGTGACATCATACCCCAGTTGTTCCATAAGGGCGGCGGCAAAAGCGGCGGTTTTTAAAGCCTCTCCGGTGACATGAGGGGCGTGAAATAGGCCCATGAATAAATCCCGGGTGTGGCCTAACGTGGCGCCGATTTCCCGTCCTACGCCGGGGACGGTGTGACGGTAGGAGCAAAGTTCCACCAAATCCCGGCGTCCGGCGATGTCCCCGCCGGTGGGGGCGATGCCTCCGCCGGCATTTTTAATCAGGGAGCCGGCCATGAGATCTACGCCCAATTCCACAGGCTCCACCGTCTCCACAAATTCCCCATAGCAATTGTCCAGCATGACCACAATGTCGCAACGGCGCCGCTTGACAAACTGCGCCACTTCCCCGATGGTTTTGGCCGAGAGGGAAGGACGTAGGCTGTATCCCCGGGAACGCTGGAGATA
>CALCVR010000068.1 GCA_937905915.1 uncultured Eubacteriaceae bacterium | reverse complement strand
CACCGATGTGGACGTAAAACCCATCGTAGACGCCCTCAATAACGGCTATATCCCTGTCATTGCTACCATTGGCTGCGATGAGTCGGGGGCCGTCTACAACATCAATGCCGACGCGGCGGCAGCCCGCATCGCCGCCCAGCTCCATGCCGAAAGCCTCATCCTTCTCACCGACGTCTGCGGCCTTTTGCGGGACAAGGAGGACGAATCCACCCTGATTCCCTCAGTCAACGCCAGCGAAGTTCCGTCCCTCACCAGCAAAGGAATCATCCAAGGGGGGATGATTCCAAAGGTGGACTGTTGTGTGGAAGCTGTCCGCCGAGGGGTTAAACAGGCCAACATCATTGACGGCCGCGTTCCCCATTCCATTCTCATTGAGCTGCTCACCGACGAGGGCCTAGGCACCATGTTTTTAGGATAAAGGAGGCGTCAAATATGGACGACCTAAAAGCCTTGGACAACCGCTATCTGGTTGGCACCTACGGCCGCTTTGACCTAGAAGCGGCCAGCGGACAAGGAGCCGTGTGTACCGGTCAAGACGGCAAAACATACATCGATTTTACCTCCGGCATCGGCGTCAATTCGCTGGGCTGGTGTGATCCTGATTGGGGAAAAGCCGTACAGAAGCAGGCATCCACCTTGCAACACGTTTCAAATCTTTACTATACCGCTCCTATGATTCAGTTGGCCCAAACACTATGTACCCGCACTGGTATGGATAAGGTTTTCTTTTGCAACTCCGGCGCCGAGGCCAACGAATGTATGATCAAAACCGCGCGTAAATATAGTTCCGACTACTATGGAAGGGGCCGTCACACCATTCTATCCTTAGAAAATAGTTTCCACGGCCGCACCATTACCACCCTATCGGCCACAGGGCAGGATGTCTTTCACCGGTATTTTGATCCCTTTACCGATGGGTTCTCCTTCTTCCGGGCAAACGATCTGTCCTCCCTGGAGGCATTGCTGGACGATACCGTCTGTGGCATTCTTATTGAACTGATCCAGGGAGAGGGCGGCGTTGTTCCTTTGGAGAAGGATTTTGTCCAAGCAATCGCCCAACTGTGCCGGGAAAAAG
>CALCVR010000067.1 GCA_937905915.1 uncultured Eubacteriaceae bacterium | reverse complement strand
ATTGGGACGATTTACGCCCAAAGAGATTCTGCTGGATCAGAAGGCATCGGAAGAACGGGAAATCATCGACTTTATCACCAATAAGCTCAATTGTGTCTTCGCACCGGTTCCTGCGGACATGTTTGGGCGGGATACCTGTGTGCAGCTCATTGAAAAGCACTTCCATAAAACCATGGATCAGATGGATCTAAAAGGGGATAGCGACCAGACGGTGGGCGCTTTAGGCGTGACACTACAGTATTTATACGACACGCAGAAATCAGGGCTGGAACGCATCACCGATGTGGATTATTACAGCGAGGCCCAGTTTATGCGGCTGGATCTCAACACAAGGCGCAATCTGGAATTAGTGGAAACCATGCGTGCCAAGGAGAAAAAGGGATCCCTTTTGTGGGTTCTGGATCATACCAAAACTGCCATGGGTAAACGCTTGATCCGTTCTTGGATTGAGCAGCCGTTGGTCAATGGGGCGTCGGTATGCCGCCGCCTTAATGCGGTGGAAGAATTGGTAGCTAACACGCCGCTTCGAGAAGAGCTCAGCGAGATGCTGGAAGGCATTTTTGACATGGAACGTCTTATGACCCGGGTTGTATACGGTACAGCAAACGCCCGGGATTTAAGAGCGATGTCCAAAACCTTTCAATGCCTTCCCGGGCTCAAAAAGAGCCTGGAGGCCGGTTATTCCGCTATGCTCACCGAGATCCGGGAAAACATCGATGGAATGGAAGATATGTGCGATCTCATCGAACGCGCTATTGAAGACGATCCGCCGGTATCCGTCCGCGAAGGGGGCATTATCCGGAAAGGATACAACGAAGAGTTAGATGAGCTTCGCAGTATCCATACCTCTGGCCGGGATATCATCGCAAAGATCGAAGCCGAAGAGAAGGAAAAAACCGGCATTAAAAATTTAAAGGTTGGATTCAACAAGGTGTTTGGCTACTATTTAGAAGTTACTAAATCCAACCTAAGCCAGGTTCCGGCCTACTATGTGAGAAAACAGACGCTGGTTAATTCCGAGCGCTACATCACCCAGGAACTAAAGGATCTGGAGGGCCGTATCCTAGGCGCTCAGGAGCGTTCTACGGCGCTGGAGTATCAGCTTTATGAATCGGTACGCAAGCAGGTGGCAGGGCAGCTATCCCGCATTGAAAAGACAGCTTCAGCCATCGCCAAGCTGGATGTGCTTTGTTCCTTTGCCCAGTCGGCCTTCCGAAATCACTATTGCCGCCCGGACATCACCATGGACGGCAAAATAAACATCAAAGAAGGCCGTCATCCTGTGGTGGAGGCCATGCTCAAGGACGTCCCCTTTGTCCCCAACGATACCTTCTTGGACAGCGATGAAAACCGCGTAGCCATTATCACCGGCCCCAATATGGCGGGAAAATCCACCTACATGCGGCAAACGGCCCTCATCGTCCTGATGGCGCAAATCGGCAGCTTTGTTCCAGCCACTGCGGCGTCGGTGGGGATTGTGGACAGCATCTTTACTCGCGTGGGCGCGTCGGACGACTTAACCTCCGGCCAATCCACTTTTATGGTGGAGATGAACGAAGTGGCCCATATTTTAAAATACGCCACCCGCGACAGCCTTTTAATCCTGGATGAAATCGGCCGCGGCACCTCTACCTACGACGGTATGTCCATTGCTCGGGCGGTCCTGGAATATGTGGCCGATATCAAAAAGTTAGGGGCTAAAACGTTGTTTGCCACCCACTATCACGAGCTGACCGAGATGGAGCAGCAGTATCCAGGTGTCCGCAATTATAATATCGCGGTGAAAAAGCGGGGAGACGATATTACCTTCCTGAGACGGATTGTCCCAGGGGGAGCGGATGACAGTTACGGCATCGAGGTAGCAAAGCTATCCGGTATCCCCGACGATGTCATTGTCCGCGCTAAGCAAATTCTAAAACAGCTGGAAGAAACAGGACATACTTCCGCTAAAAAAGGCGCCCATCGGACGAAGACGGAAAAAAGGGAAGAGAATCCGCAGATTTCGTTGGTGCCATCGGCAGGGGATGCCATTGCGACAAAACTCAAGTCCATTGACGTTAATACCCTAACCCCCATCGAGGCTCTCAATTTCCTATATGAACTCAACAAAATGGCCAACAATTAACGTTGGCAAATGATTAGGATATGAGGAAAGGAGGCTCTGATGGCTAAAATACAGGTACTGGAAAAACAGATTGCTGAACTCATCGCAGCGGGCGAAGTGGTAGAACGCCCTTCTTCGGTTGTAAAGGAGCTGGTGGAGAATTCCATTGACGCAGGAGCGTCGGCCATTACCGTAGAGATTCAAAACGGCGGGGTGACCTATATCCGCGTAACCGACAACGGTACGGGCATTCAACGGGAGGACATCCCCACCGCTTTTTTGCGCCATGCTACCAGTAAAGTTCATACCCAGGAGGATTTGGATCACATCGGGACGTTGGGATTCCGAGGCGAGGCTTTAGCATCCATTGCA
>CALCVR010000066.1 GCA_937905915.1 uncultured Eubacteriaceae bacterium | reverse complement strand
TTTGGATGTACGCGGCCCACATCTTTTGGAAGTGATACAGAAGTACAATCCGGATTCCATCGGTTTCCAGGAGGCTACCGACGACTGGATGAATTATCTAAGAGATGCGATGGATGAAATCGGTTATGCTTATGTGGGGGTAGGACGGGATACCGGTACCGATGATCCCGATCGTTCTTCCACCTCCAATGAATTTAACCCTGTGTTCTATCAAAAGGACAAGTACGACCTGATGGATTCCGGGACGTTTTGGTTATCTAAGACGCCAGACGAAGTTTCCGGGGCAGAATGGGGGGCGGCTTGTCCCAGAATCTGCACCTATGTGGTCCTCAAGGACAAGCAATCCGGGGAATATTATGGGCACTTTAACACCCATCTGGATCATGTTGCGCTTAGTTCCCAGGCCAATGAGGTTCGGATTGTTCTCAACCGGGTCAAAGAGATTTCGGAACAGTACGGGGATATGGGATGCGTCGTCACGGGAGACTTTAACAGCGTTCGGTTTGACAGTACCAATCCTGATTACATTCCTTTAACTTATAATATCATGACCTCCCGCATGGACGATTCCAGGAGCATCGCCGAAAATATCTTGGTGGACGGCGCAACGTTTAATGGATACCAGAAGCCCATCGAATGGGAGAACGGCCATCCCTCCGACGGTGACAAGCCGGCTGTGGATACCTCCTCTTCGCCCATCGATTATTTGTTTCTCAGCAAAGGCGTTTTTGACGTCAAGACCTATACTGTCATCGACGATACCTTTACCTTTGATTACAATGGCGTGACCTACCACAATCATCCTGTATCTGACCACTACGGCGTGTTCTGTGAAGTGCAGCGCAAAGACCAACCGAGTGATTCTTCCATAGACGAAAGTGCCATCATCGATTATCCGGCCCGGACCTATGTAGGAGGGGAGGAGCTGTCCAAGGGCGCTTTGGAACGTATTATTCGTGGACTTTCTGTCCCCAATGTGGCGGCTCAAAGTTCTGTAGCCTCTAATATCCAGTGCGCTTCCAATAAACCGGTTTCCAACGTTTTGGACACCACCAGTACCACGCAAGTAGGGGACTACAGTGGAAATGTCTACTGGGAAATCACTTTAGCACTGCAAAAGTTAACCGACATCCAAGCCGTTACTTATACTACTAGCACGACCACCGCCAATATCCCCAGCAATGTAGAAATTTTGGTATCCCATGACAACGCAACCTGGAAAAAAGTAGGGGGGACCATTCTGACAAAAGCTGCATCGGATTCCACCACTTATGTGATTTTAGAGGAGCCGGCGCAGGCCCGCTATGTCAAGATGGTGATGCCCGATACTTACCACGATACCAGTGTGAAAAACATTTCGGTTTATGGTGTGGAAGATCCGAAATCAACCATCGATGCGGATCGCTATACCCTGATCAGCGGGCCAAAACCCGGTGAAAAAGAAGGGTATGAGAAGATGTTTGATGACGATTTCAGTACAAAGTTTTATGTGAAGGAAACGGGCTCCATCCAATTTTGCTTGGATCAGCCGGAAACGGCCCTTGCCTATTCTTTTACCAGCGGTAATGATAATGAGAAATATCCAGGCCGTTACCCGTCCGAGTGGACGCTGTACGGTTCCACCACCGGCCAGGACGGCAGCTGGAAGGTTATCGATCAGCAGTCAGGCGCCACCTTTGCCGATGTAAACTATGTGGAGTTCCGGTTTGATATTCAAAATCCTACACCGTATCAGTACTATAAAATTGACTTCACGGGTCTTCCCAATGGAAATATGCAATTCTCAGAATTTGATCTCTACAAAAAGGGAGACGATCAAGAAGAACCCTCAGCGGAACTGATTAAAATGGATCAATCGTCTATGACGCCTATCAGCGGTCCCAAGCCGGGAGAGGCAGAAGGATATGAAAACCTCTTTGACGGGGATGTAAATACCAAACTTTACTACAAAAATTCTCTGCCTGAGGCGATCATTTGGAAAACCGAGGAAGCTGTTGTTGTTCCGCAGTATTCCTTTACCACGGCAAACGACAGCGCCCAATTTACAGGACGGATGCCGAGCAAATGGACACTGTACGGTTCCACTACCGGTGAAGAGGGCAGCTGGCAAATCGTCGATGACCAGACCGACTATCCTATGCCCGATGTCAATACCACTGAATTTACCTTTGAGGTGAGCGATCCAATGGCCTATCAGTACTATAAGCTACAGTTTAACGCTTTGGGGACCCAAGATCGTCTCCAGCTTTCAGAAGTCAGCCTCTACCAACAGCAGAGCCGGGCTGATTATAGGAAAGTGGATCAATCTTTAGAAAAAATCCCAGAAGATCTGTCCCCTTATACCCAACAATCTCTGAAGGATTTAGCCGATGCTTTGGGAGGAGTGGACCGCACCAAGAAAGCCGAAGATCAATTGTTGGTGGATCAAATGGCCGACCGTATTTTAAAGGCAGTGGAAAACCTCGAAACAGAGGAGGACATTCCAGTTGCCAGCGTCGCCATTCAGAATGCCCCTGAAAAAATGATGCAGGGTGACAGTGTAACGCTAACCTGTAAAGTTCTTCCAGAAGACGCCAGCAATCAAAATGTTATTTGGTCCAGCAGCGATCCATCGGTTTTGACGGTGAACCAGGATGGCACTGTTCAAGCAATAGGCGCCGGCAAAGCAGTTGTTACCGTTACAAGCCAGTGGGACTCCTCTATTCAGGATTCTTGCCAGATTCAAGTTTCCAAAAGGGCAGCCATCGCCACGGATAAAGATGAATATGAACCCAATGAAACGATCACTGTTACATTTGAAACCGATTTAACTGTCACGGGGATCTGCCTGCGCAATGAACTGGGACGTTCTCTTGGAATTCTCCGAATTCATTCCAAGATCCAAGAGGATCATAAAGTCTGGAGCGTCCAGACAAATGTTGCAAGCACCGGCGACCGAACCATTTCGATATTTACCAAAACAGATGGGCAGTATAGTAAACTTGGTGAGTTTCAAGTCCTGATCGGCCGGCCGGTTACCGGTCCCACAGAGATTTACAGCGCTGAAATCCAGACCGATACCGCTGAAGTGGGCGAAGATTTCATAGTCAAGGTGACCACCAACCAGAATGCCACCAAACTTTCCGTTCTCAACGAGCAGGGGAGGAATATTAGTTTTACAGTGGAGGACATCCAAGAGGATGGAGATCATCGTATTTTTACCATCCGCATGAACGTTGGGACAGCCGGATTCCGTCTGTTTTCCTTTATGGCTGCGGGAGACGATGCTGTATGGAGTGGAGATTCTGTCGAGGACTCCATTGTGATTGTTTAAAGCATTCTTTGCTTTTCATAGTTCTAGATTTTATAGAAGTGGGCAGGACAACATATTGTACAGTTGTCCTGCCCAATTGTTTTAATTTGTAATTTTAATTAGATTCTATAATGTAATACGTTAAAGAATACAAAAACTGGAATGATTTATTTGAATAAATTGTCAATTGCATTTTCGTTCTAAAATCGATATAATAGGACACATAGATTGGAAAAATGCACAAGAATTAATGTTTAAATTCCAATATTTCACTATTTTTATCATTGGCTAATCTTGATGCGAAAAGCATTTCAAGAAAAAGGGTTTTCAAACAAAAAGGAGGATTTTTTATGTTCCAGAAAGCAGTCAAACGATCATTTGCCGTTCTACTTAGCCTTACCTTGGCGCTTACCCTGATGGTGCCAGCTGTATTTGCACAGGATGTAGTACAAAGTGTCACGATCCTAAATCCTGTTGACAAGCTGGTGGTAGGGGAAAGTGTTCAGCTTCTTGCTGAAGTGGAGCCGGAAGGAAATGTCGATTGGACCAGTAGCAATGAAAGTGTCTTGAAGGTTAGCCAAGATGGCGTTGTGGAAGCTGTTGGCGCTGGTACAGCCAAGATCAGAGCCAGTGCCCAGACAGAGGATATGGTTTTTGATACCTGCGAAATCAAGGTAGTTGAGAGACCGATCTTTAAAACCGATAAAGATACGTATGAACCCAATGAAACCATTACTGTAACAGCGCAGACCGATTATAATGTGGAAGCTGTTCTTGTGACGGACGAACAGGGCAACGAATTAAACCGGATTAAAATTCAGTCTTCCATCCAGGGCGATTACAAAGAGTGGAACATTAAGGTCAGTATTGCCGATGCGGGAAGCCACACTATTTTAGTGATGGGAAAAACTAGAGGTTCTGATGCTTATGAAGAGCTTGCAAGACTTTCTATAACCATTGCGGGAGGAAGCGGTGAGCCTTCTGAACCCGATACTTCTAAACCGGATTCTTCTACTCCCGACGCTTCCGAGCCGGATGTTTCGGATCCTGATTCCTCCACTTCTACCCCAGATGAATCCAATCCTGACTCCTCCAATACTAGCTCCAGTAGCGCTACTTCCAGCAGTTCTACCGCAGGAGCTGGTACTTCCTCCAGCAGGCCTTCGGGTACTTCTTCTCATAACTCCTCATCTAAGAATCCCTCCACAGGTGAGAGCACTCCCTTGTTTGCCATGTTGGGACTGGCTGCTGTAGCTGGCGCTACTATGATTATTATGAAAAAGCGTGAGCAAAAGTAATCTGCTAACCACCTTAAAAAGGTAATATCCCTCAAATCAGTACAAGCCCCAACCTAGAATTAATGTTGGGGCTTGTGTTTTTATGTATTCAAAAGGGGAGAGAAGCAAAAGAAAAACG
>CALCVR010000065.1 GCA_937905915.1 uncultured Eubacteriaceae bacterium | reverse complement strand
ATGAAGGCTCGATGACCTGGAAGAAGCAGTGCTGGGAGGTGATTGAGGTCGGCGGCGGTACGGATCCGGAGCCGGAGCCAGGGGAGTATGATAAAAACTATCTTATTTATCCCACAAAAACTATGAATATCACTCAGAACACCATAGACGGAAACCATTATTACTGCTCGCAGGAAGCCCCTGCGGATTATCCGATTGATGAGGCTTGTGAAGACACAGGGCGTTCTTGGTTTTATTGTCCTTGCGATGAGATGGTTGTTACCCGTGTCTATACCTCTGGAACCAACGCCATTTGGTTTGAATCCACATCTCCGGTAGTAACTCCTAGCGGTACATACAGCAAGATCTCTATGATGGTTATGCATCCTGAAGACGAAGATCTGACTGGTCTTGATGGTCGGATCTTTACCAGAGGACAGGCTATGTTTCGTGAAGGTATGGATGGCGCTCCAAAGGGAAACCATTTCCACATTTCGGTTGGTACAGGTTCTTACAACGGTGGTAAGTGGGAAAATGGTTGGTTTGGTCCCAAGAGTGATAAGGAGCAGTTTTCCTTTACACCTACAGGCAAAACACTCAGACCGGAAGATGCATTCTTTGTAGATCCCAATTTCACAACGATTGTGAATCCAAAGGGTATCACTTTCAAAATGATCTACAAGAATTAAAACAAATACTTCAAAAAATCCCACTAAATAGTGGGATTTTCCTTTTTACAATATTTCGATTTTAATAAAGGATTTCGCTTTTAATAAAGGATAGATAAGGTTGACCATCCTCTTTTTTACCAATGAAGAAAGTATTTCTACACAACCAATAGGATACATCATTGCCTTTACCTGATGCGTCTGGAAATAAGGATTCCGCTTTGTATTCAACTATAAGTTTGTTTTGCTTCAGGTCTATCTGACTATTTTGTATCTCTCCGCATTTCCATCCACCACATCCGATTCCAAATTCAAGTCCTGATAGATATTCCTGCATAGCTGAATCGTACTCAAAGTTAGATGTCGAAGAATCCCATGAAGAAATCCCAAGGACGTCATGGAGAATAGTCGATGCTTCTTTTGCGGATAGGTGATAGACACCATCATTGTCTTTATAAATACTATCGGCATACAAACTGTGCTCATATCCGTTGCTTTGATAAGCGGTCAAAAGATATAAAAATTGATTGATTGAATTGGGGTCTTCCTCGGAAGGATATCTCAAATGATTTGATGCGGGATCTAAGTCAGTAGAAAAACCTATCGTGCTTTCGGTAAGTACTTTGGTTAATAGCTCCGCACTTTCTGTTAGCGCAAGTACTTCTGTATTTTCAAAATCCAGTATTGGCTCTTGTAATACGCTCGAGGACTGATCTTCTGGCATTACTTCTGTCTCTTTACCATCAGAAATAGGTTGGTTGCTTGACTCGCCAGCCGGCACTTTGTTGGTAGATGAGCTAGGGGACAATGTATCACTCGTACCTTGCAGAGCGCAGGCCGAAAGGCACAGGCATAGAGCCAACGTCATTATAATCAAAATCTTTCTTTTCATTCGTTTAAAATCTCCTTCCTGATCTGTATGCTCATTGTAGTATGTCCAGTCTTGAAAGAAAAGAGGTGACACATCAATGATCGAAAAAAAGAAGATTGTCCTTTCCGGTGTTTGCGGTGCTCTCACAGCTCTGGCCGAAAACTACGGCACCGGTGCCTCCGACATCAAGGGCGGCCAGAATGTCTGCCTGTACTC
>CALCVR010000064.1 GCA_937905915.1 uncultured Eubacteriaceae bacterium | reverse complement strand
CAGGATAGTATATCTTACCTTCCTCTCCCATGACGAGGAGCGAGCCAGTAAAATCCTCGCCTACCTTCGTCTTGGCTTTCGGGTGGGACGGGGCATCAACCAGCGTTTGGCCGATCAAGAGGTGTTGGATGTTCAAAGCCTTGCTACCTTTGTCTCCAACGAGCGCATTCGAATGATGGAATTCATCCGCTTTGCCCTCTACGAAGGCGGTATCTATTACGCCCGTATCCAGCCTCGCAACCATGTATTACCCCTTATCATGTCTCATTTTGCCGATCGTTTGAGCTCCATCCCTTTTATCATCCACGATGCCGGTCGAAATCTAGCCGGTGTATGGGATACTCGGGAATGGATTCTCGTATCGTCCGAGGATATGAATCTTCCCCACATTCATGAGGACGAAATGAAATGGCAGCGTATGTGGAAGCGGTTTTACGATAAAGTAGCGGTTGAGGGTCGCATCAATCCTAGCCTCCGTCGTCAAATGATGCCTAAACGGTATTGGGAAAATATGTGTGAAATGAACGTCCTATCGGAAGACCATCTCTCCTCGAAGCCCGGCACATTTACGATATAATACAGAAATTTTATTTTTTAAATAATAAAGAAGTCCTAAGGCGTCCCAGAATGATCTGTAGACTGCCTTAGGACTCTCTTTATGCCAAAGGACCGCCACTTTTGTGACGGTCCTTTGGTTATTATGAAAATCGGAGGAAATGGTGTAATTCGATTAATACATACCGCCCATGTCAGGTGCGGGAGGTGCAGGAGGATTGGGTTCCTTCTTGTCGGCAACCAGGGATTCAGTGGTCAGCACCATAGATGCCACAGAAGCTGCATTCTGTAGAGCCGAACGGGTCACCTTAACCGGGTCTACAATACCGGCATTGATCATATCGACATATTCTTCATGCAGAGCATCATAACCAAAACGAGGTTTGCCGGAATTGACGATCTTATCCACAATGATGGAGCCTTCCAAACCAGCGTTGGCAGCGATCTGACGAACCGGTTCTTCCATGGCTTTCAGGACGATCTTGACACCAGTCTTCTCGTCGCCGTCGGTGGTATCCAACAACTTGCGTACTTCAGGGATAGCGTTGAGCAGAGCCACGCCACCGCCGGCCACAATGCCCTCTTCCACAGCGGCCTTCGTAGCGGACAAAGCGTCTTCGATGCGGAGCTTCTTCTCCTTCATCTCTACCTCAGTGGCAGCGCCGACTTTCAGGACAGCTACGCCGCCAGCCAATTTAGCCAGGCGTTCGTGCAGCTTCTCTTTGTCGAATTCCGAAGTAGAAGTCTCGATCTGAGCACGGATCTGAGCCACACGGGCCTTGATGGCCTCGGAATCGCCAGCGCCGTTGACAATGATGGTGTTCTCTTTCTGAACCTTGACCTGACCAGCGCGGCCCAGCTGATCCATAGTAGTGGTCTTGAGTTCCAAGCCAACCTCTTCAGAGATAACCTGGCCGCCGGTGAGGATGGCGATATCCTGAAGCATCTCTTTGCGGCGGTCGCCAAAGCCAGGAGCCTTGACGCCTACGCAGGTGAAGGTACCGCGCAGCTTGTTGAGCAACAGGGTGGTCAGAGCCTCACCCTCGATGTCTTCTGCAATGATGACCAGCTTGCGGCCGGCATTGACGATCTGCTCCAGCAGGGGCAGGATATCCTGGATATTGGAAATCTTCTTATCGGTGATCAGGAGATAAGCGTCGTCGATAACGGCTTCCATCTTATCGGTATCGGTGACCATGTAGGGAGAGATATAGCCGCGGTCAAACTGCATACCTTCCACAACCTCGGTATAGGTCTCGGCAGTCTTGGAATCCTCCACAGTGATGACACCATCGGCTGTAACCTTTTCCATGGCCTCAGCGATCAACTTACCGATGACTTCATCGGCAGCCGACACGGTGGCGACACGGGCAATGTCCTCGGAACCACTGACCTTCTGGCAATGGGACTTCACGGTATCAATAGCGGTATCCACAGCTTTCTGGATGCCCTTCTTCAGGATCATGGGATTGGCGCCGGCGGTGACGTTCTTCATGCCCTCGCGGACAATGGCCTGTGCCAGCAAAGTAGCGGTGGTAGTACCGTCGCCAGCTACGTCGTTTGTTTTGGTGGCCACTTCTTTGACCAACTGAGCGCCCATGTTTTCAAAAGCGTCGTCCAACTCGATCTCCTTAGCAATGGTGACGCCGTCGTTGGTGATGAGGGGAGCGCCGAATTTCTTGTCCAGAACTACATTACGACCTCTCGGGCCCAGGGTGATTTTTACGGTATCAGCCAGCTTATCAATACCGGCCTGCAAAGCCTGACGGGCTTCTGCGCCAAAACGGATTTCCTTTGACATAACGCATATACCTCCTAATAATCAATGGTATGAGCTTTCGCTCTTAGTCTTCTACAATGGCCAGGATATCGGATTGACGGACAATTAAAACTTCTTCGCCGTCTACCTTGACTTCTGTGCCGGAGTATTTGCTGGCGATGACCTTATCGCCTACCTTAATGTTCATCACGACTTCTTTGCCGTCTACCATGCCGCCGGGGCCTACTGCCAAAACCTCTGCTACCTGAGGTTTCTCCTGGGCGGAACTGGCCAGGACAATACCAGACTTTGTGGTTTCTTCGGCTTCTACCATTTTGATGACGACTCTGTCAGCAAGAGGGCTGATCTTCATATTTATTCCTCCTTAAGTAATTATAAGCTAAGTATTAGCACTCACTGTTCTTAAGTGCTAATACTATAATAATCAAGAGGTCAGGAAAAATCAAGTGCCAATTGGCAATTTTTTCTCATTTCATAAATTGTTTACATTTCCCAGTACCTACCCGAAGTTCCTTTGTGAATATCACCAACACCGTCCCCTTCCTCTTTTCTATGCTATGGTTGGTCAAATTTTCCCATCTTAATCAATCCAAGACAAAAAAGCGCCTGAACCTATTTTTGTAGGTTCAGGCGCTTCCTTTGCTTATCCCTTTTGCCGGCCTACGGGGTTCTTTTTCCCTGCCGGACGGCTATCCTTAAAATACATATAGTACTGGCACTTGATCATGCCGTTATAAAGCTTGCGGCGTTTGTCCGCCTTGGAGCCGAACAATTGCTCAAACTGATCGTGAGGTGAGATGATATAATAGCTCCATCCCTCCTTTTTCACAAAACGTTGACCGAGGAT
>CALCVR010000063.1 GCA_937905915.1 uncultured Eubacteriaceae bacterium | reverse complement strand
ATTCGGAAAAAAGGAATAAAAATCTTTTTTATCCCTAAAGAGCCTATAATATTATTTGTATAATTTAAATTTATTATTATAATCTTCCCTATTTTTGTCAGCCTTAATTTGCAATAAATTAATTTATATATACTATAAGTATATATAAATATCGTTTTTTAGCGTAAGTTTTTTAGCGTAACAAACACCTCCCTTTCGTGTTCCCATACAAACGTAAGAAAAACGTAAGATGTTTCTTAGATGCGCTTAAAAAATTGCTTTTCTTCTTTTGCTATGATGTAATCTATCAAATAACAAAGAGAGGTTATTACCATGGCAAAACATCCCAAAAGAATCTGGTTGCCTTTGGCGCTTGTATTGTTGATTTTAGCAGGAGTAATCACCTGCATGTGGACGCTTAATCGGAACCTTGTCCCTGAATCCTCTAAAAATCCATCTGGGACAAATATTCATCTTGGGTCTGGTGCATCATCTTCAGAAAATTACCAGACCATCTCTCTGGACCAAGACGACATCCATCAGGGATTGCTTATTCTAGTCAATAACGATTATGCCTATTCTTTCCCTCAGGAAAGCAACTTAGTGTCGGTATACCAGAACAAAAACAAAAGTTATCAGGTGTCGACCACAGATCTTTTGCTCCAAAAAGATTTTTTAACCCAATTTAACGCAATGATGAAGGACTTTTCTACTGCACAAGGCATCAAGGACATTATTGTGGTCAGCGGCTACCGCTCCAAGGAGGATCAGCAGTCCATCGTGGATCAAAAAATCCAACAGATGGGCAAGGAAGAAGCCATGCGCTGGGCAGCTGTCCCCGGTTATAGCGAGCATCACACCGGTTTGGCCGCCGATATCGGCATCTATACCTCCGACGGAAAAAGCCCCTCCTATCGGGGCCAAGGCAAATACGCTTGGATCAATGAGCACTGCGCTCAATATGGTTTTGTCCTACGCTATCAGGAGGACAAAAAGGAGATCACCAAAATTGCCGACGAACCTTGGCATTACCGCTATGTAGGCGTCCCCCACGCTTCTATCATGCAGCAGGAGAACCTTTGTCTGGAAGAGTACGCCGATTATCTGAAACGCTACCCATTCGATGGGAAACATTTAATGGCTTCCGACCAAAGCGGCAAACAATACGAGGTCTATTATGTCTCGGCCAAAGGTAAGACGGTGGATGTGCCTGTCCCAAAGGACAAGGAGTATTGGATATCGGGCAATAACGTAGACGGATTTGTGGTGACAGTACAACTATAATCCCTCATCGAAACGACAGTCTTTCTTTTCTCATTTTGTGAAATGCAGATACATTGCTTCTTTCTGGGATTTCACAGGCTGTTCTTCTTTTAAAGAAGCCAATCCGCGAATGATCAAATCCCGAATCATATCGTTTTGGGTATCCTTGTAATAGTGCTCTTTCTTGACTCTATCCAAATCCATTTCCATACTTGGCGTGACGGAAATGGTAAACCGTTTTAGCCCCGTAGCCATATTTCATCCTCCTTAGCCTATTAATTCATAAAATCTCACACGTCCATTATAGTGGTTCACTGATGTATAATCAAAGGTGAGGTGATAAAGATGGCTACGAATAAACCGCGTTATACTGTTTCTGTGGACAATAACTTGTTTCAACAAATTGAGGATTTTCGGTTTGAGCATCGTTTTCAGACACGTTCCGAAGCAACTGTAGAGTTAATCCGCCTGGGATTGGAAGCTTTAAAAAAAGAAAAAGAACAACCGCAAAATGAGGATAACACCCCATCTTAACTATACTGAGATACTGTTTTTTCAAAACCAAAGGCTCGGTAAAAGCCTGATCCTTCGTAAGAGGACAGACCATCACCGAGCCTTTGGTTGTTAAACACAAAAAAGGCTACACACTCTGTGTAGCCTTTTGGCGCGCCCAGGAGAACTCGAATCCCCAACCTTTTGGTCCGTAGCCAAACGCTCTATCCGATTGAGCTATGGGCGCATATACAATTTGAAAAACACTCTTGTGAAGAGTGCCTTATTATAATATCACACCTTTGTCGTTCCGTCAAGTATTTTTCTTGTAATTCCTGAAAAATCTTTTTTCCTCTCGGTTCGACACAAAAGCTGTGGCCTGCTGTTGACCTTTTGTCGCGATTGGTTTATCATGGTTGTATACTCTAATGTCGTTCCCTTTCCTAGTGGATCCAGGGTTTCGGCTTCTTCCTATCAACTTTTTTTCGGACGGAGGATTCTAATTTGAACATCCAAATTGCACCCTCTATTTTGTCTGCCGATTTCGCCTGTCTTGGACAGGAGGCCCATCGAATGGAGGCATCCGGTGCGGATATGCTGCACATCGATGTGATGGACGGCCATTTTGTGCCAAATATCACCATCGGCGCCCCGGTGGTCTACTGTCTGCGCAAGGTGACCGACCTGCCTTTTGACGTCCATTTGATGATCAGTGAACCGGAACGGTATGTAGACGCTTTTGTAGATGCCGGCGCCAACCTTGTCACAGTGCATGTGGAGTGTCCTTCTGCCGGAGAAGCTATCAGCCTTCTGCGGCGTCGAGGCGTCAAATGCGCTTTGTCCGTCAAGCCAGGCACCCCTGTGGATGCCGTATATCCCTATTTGGATAAACTGGATATGGTGCTGGTCATGACGGTGGAGCCCGGTTTCGGCGGCCAACGCTTTATGACCGATATGCTTCCCAAGATCCGCACTTTACGCCAATGGGTCGATCGGTTCGGCCTTCCACTGGACATCCAAGTGGACGGCGGGGTGGACACCCATACCGCTCCTCTGGCCATTGCCGCCGGGGCCAATATCTTGGTAGCGGGCACCGCTGTTTTTTACAGCGACGATCCAAAAGCAACCATCCGTCAGCTTCGTTCCGGCCGGGCTTAACGGGATACTCTTTCGTTATACAATAAAGCACCTGGGCAAAAATGCCCAGGCGTCTCGTTTTTGTTTTGCTTTTTGAACTGATAACAACATCAAAATTAAAAAATTTTTCCTTGTCCGGAATTTTTTACCTGGCATTGTCCTACAATAGTTAAAAGGACGTGCCTTACTTGTTCCCCGTCCTTCTAGGAAAGGTGACGCCCAATTTGGCTGACTGCATCCCCTTCGGCAAGAACTTTTCCATGTTCAGCCGCAAACGCAGCGGCGGCGCTTCCTTCCCCGGCAGGGCTTC
>CALCVR010000062.1 GCA_937905915.1 uncultured Eubacteriaceae bacterium | reverse complement strand
CTGTAATCATAGTCCACATAGCCGCCGCCCGCCGTCATAACCTGGGTGACGAGATCGTCCTGGTTGTAGAGATAACGGGTGCTTTGCGTGGCGCTTCCGTAAATCTCTTCGACTTTCACCAGGTTGTTGTTAATATCGTAGTGATATTGCAGGGTGTATTCCGATCCAAAGTGGATTTTAGAGAGACGCTTGCTTAAATCGTATTCATAGGTGACGGTGACGTTGTTTTGATGGTCGGTTTGGGAGTGCAGAAGACCCTCGCTGTCGTATTCGTAGGTGTACCGGTCCTGCTGGTCTGCATCATACCGGACGCCCACCACACGGTCTTGGCGGTCGTAGGTATAGGATTTGGTGGCGCCATTGCCATAGATGAGGCTTTGCACCAGGCCGCTGGCAACGCCGTTGGTGGCGGGGACATAGGTGTTGCCGGAGAGAAGCCGTCTGCCTCCGTTTTCACTGGCCACATAGGTGGCGGAAATCCGTCCCATGGAATCGTAATCAAACAGGTAGTGGAACCCATTGTGGGTGACGCTGGTCATTTTGTCATCGGTGTATCCATATTCATTTTTTAAGCTTTCACTGCCGTTGGTGGTTTCCACACAGACGACGCGTTTTAATTCGTCATAGGTATAGGAGGTTACAATCCCTTTGGCGTCGGTGACGGTGTCCACCGTTCCGTCCTCGTTGTAGGTGTAGCTGACGGCATTTCCTAATACATCGGATTGGGACAGCAGATACTGCCCGTCCTCAGTATAAGTGGCGGACCCGGTTGTATCGGTGGTTCGGGAGGTCTTTTGCGACTGAAGGATATTGCCGTTATCGTCGTAATAGAAAGAATAATCGATGCCTTCCGCTGAAGTAGCTACGTTGGGCTGATGGTAGTCGTTGTACTCATAGTTGTAAGAGGCGCCTTTCGGATCGGTGCTTTTGACCATATCGTTGTCAGCGTCGTATTCAAAGGTGGATTCTTGCTTGTCATAGGCGGTGGTAGAGATGACGTTTCCATCCTCGTCGTAACGGTAGCTTTGGCCAAAGTAATCCTTGTATAAAAACGCGCCGTCCAGATAAATGCGGTTGACGTTGTTTTTGTACTCAAAGGTCACTTTCACGCTGTCAAAGGCCTGCTTTGCGATGATGGTATCCCCTACAAACTGCCATTCGTCGCAGAAGGTGTTGGCGTCGATCTCCTGGGACTGGACCTCTTGGCCATCCTTGTAAAGCTGGACGCGTACCAAACAGGTGATATCGTTAAGTTCAGCTGCCTCGCCGTGCAGTTTCGGGGCGGAATCGGCTAACATCCATCCGCCGTAATTGAGGGTGGTTCCCTCCTCGCCCCTGACATGGACAGTATCAGATGCCTGACAAGTTGAAACAGGCAGGCCTTCCATGCAATAGCAGTGGCCCAGCATGCCCATTTCAGTTTGACTGTCGTCCCACCCGACTCCATATCCATTAGAGGTGTCCCAATGCCATAGAACAGCCCCGTCAAAATGATAGAAATCAGGGTTTTCGATGAGATTGAACCGGTTGGGTACGGTTCCCTCCTCCACCTGGATGCAGTCGAAATAGGCGTTGCCGGTCCCGCGCTTGTGAAGGATGAGGTCCACGTTTCGAGTGGCCGCGTCGGCGGGTAGGGTCATAGAGACAGAGACCCGCTGCCACCCGTTTCCTTGGTCTATGGTAGAAACAGGGGAAGAGACCACAGCCCCGGAAGCGCTCTCGTATTCCATGGAGAGACCTGCAGTGGAAGACTCTTTGCCGCCCTCTTCATTTTTAACGTAGGCCGACAGGACATAGGTATCCCCTTTGTTAAGGATCAAATGCTGGACGGCTGTGGTATCCCCACTTTCGCTGCCGGTCAAGCAGTAGGAATGATTCCCTTCGTATGCCTCATCTGTGGAATAGCTTCCTCCGCTCCAAAAGCCTTCTTCCTCAAAGCTGTTGTTCTGCAAAAGGTTGCAGGAAACCTTCTGCATATCGGAAGCCATTTCCAGCCTGTTTTGTCCGTAGGGTTCTCCCTCTCCATCGGGATTGCTGTCGTTAGGGGCGTAGTATTTGTAAAATTGGGCTTGGCCCTCGTCGTTGTAGATACATTTGGTGTTGCCGAATTCATTGAACTGGTAGGTGGTTTTTCTGCCTTTGTGGTCGGTTACCTTTGTTTCCTTGATGGAATATTCAAAGGAAAGCTGAGAGGTTTTGCTGTTTGCCCCCTCGTTGACATAACTTCCCTCCAGCAGGGTCACACTGCCGTTTGCGTTGTAGGTCATATCCACCCGGTCGCCAAATCGGGACTGAGCCGAGACCAGCCCGTTTCCATCGTAAGTGAATTTGGTATCGTCGCTGGAGGTGGTGTCATCGTAACCGATGCCGGTCAATTGACTGCCGGTGTAGCTCATGCGCTGCTGACGGCCGTCGGGGGTTGTGATGGAGGAAAGGTTATCCCCATCGTAAGCAAATGTAAAGACGCGGTTGGTTCCATCGGCGATGCTTTGGATTTTGCCGCCGGAATCACGGCTGACGGTGATGCTTTGATCCCTGGCGTTGCATATTGTTTTTAAATAGCCGTTTTGATCAAAGTTTAGTTTGTTGTCGTTTTGATCGGTGATCACATAATAGGCGTCGCTGCTGCCGGTATTGATTTTTAATTTGAGCTCTAGACCGGAGCTGTCTTCATACTCTTCCTTTGATTCCGTTGCATCAAAGGAATGCTTGGTTCCGTCGGAATCCCGATAGATATAGTATTTCCGATTCCCAATGGTCTCCAAGGTGACGGTCTGATCATAATTGGTCTGCCATCCGAGACCATAGCCTATGTTTTCATCTTTATAGGTGGAATTGTATACATGGCTGATGGCCACCGGCATAATATTTCCGCCCAGCCCCAAATCGTCGTGGGCGTAGGTTAAGTGGCCGGTATGGTTTTGAACAAAGGCCGCCCCGGCTTCCCCAGCGCTTGTGGTCTGGTAGGTCCAGAAATTTTCCATGCCTGCTGTGTTCATATATGTGATGTATAAAACCGGATAACTGTCCGGATCGTCGTTCATGGTGGAATCGGCCCCGAATTCGCCAAAGAAGCAGAATCCTTCCTCCTGATTGAGCTGCAATTCCAATCCGGTGTTGACGCCGGTGTTATACCATTCTTTTGCAATCTCAGTGATGTTAAAGTTATAGTCGTAATTGTTGATGCGGGCCATTTTGTAGTCCACCACGCTGGGATCAAATTGAGGCTGGGTGTTCCAGGTGACGGTGGAAGGATCCCAGTCGCTTGTAACGCGGTGGGCTGTAAAGTAATAGTTATCAATGCCGTCGCTGTTCCATCCAAGATAGTGGGTGGCGATGGGGGTCAGCTGCAAGTAGGTGGACGTCACATAATCGGCAGACGTCAGCGTGGGAAGGGTAACTTTAATGAGAGCGCGGCAGGCCGCTGGGATCTTGGCGCTGGCCGATCCCACCCAGATGCGCGCTTCATTGCGAAGCCTGGTGGTAGGCATACTCTCTTTGATATAGGTCGATTGCACACCCTTGGTATCTTGATCGGTCTCCACGGTGGGGTCAATGGTAATGGGATAGACGCGCTCCGGTTCGGACATCCATCCGCCGTCCGGAATGAGCTCATAACGATAGCCGTTTTCCGTAGGAGTTAGGCGCACCTCCACGGCGTCGCTGTATTTCCCCACCGCATCGTACATGACAGGAGCCTGCATGGAAAAAATGATATTTCCCTCTTCATCTAAGAAGGCAATGCTTTTATCTTCCTTTAAGACGGCGCTGGCATTCTGGCACACCAGATCAAACTGGTAGCTGCGAATGCTGGAAAGGTTCTCAACCACAATATTTTCTTTGATGGTGGTCCCGTTGAGGATATATTCGATATCGGTCCCCAGTAAGATATCTTGATATGTACCGGAGGACTTTATATTCTTTACCGCAAATGGATTGGATGGCTCCGCATCGTCCGGCTGCGAAATGGTCAGATTCTTTTCCCCTGCGTCCTGAAGGTTCCAGGAAACCATAGAGGATTCCTTTTGGATCTCAATCAGTTTATTCCCTTCCCCCTCGCGAAAGGATACCCGGAATCCAGACGCCTGGTTGGAGATTTCCGGACTCCCATTGCTGGATCTGGTGAGAGGCTCCCTCTCAAGGGAGTTGTCAATTTCCT
>CALCVR010000061.1 GCA_937905915.1 uncultured Eubacteriaceae bacterium | reverse complement strand
CGCCGTAATAATAAGCGTGGGCGATTTCGTTTTCATGTTTAAAGTCCGAACCCCCGGACTTCAGGTCAGAAGCCAGGGCGTTTTCATTTGACCACTCGGTAGTGGAGTCGGCCGAGAAATCGAAGGTACCGGACTCAGCCGTCCAGTTGCTGGCCACGTGGTTGACTTCAATCTGTTTGAAGTTGGCCTCGGAACCGGTGTACTGGTACAATGGTTGTGGCAGGACTCCAGAAGTTGAAGGGATGTGGAGTGGATACAATGGGGTTATTAAGGCCGTGAGCGTGTTTGTTGTGATCCTCGCCATAGGTGCCGTTTTGGGTGCCGCGGAGGATGTTGACGTAATCGGCCAGATTGGTGATAATAGGATTATCTTCCCGATAAATCTCCACATCGTCATAGTAGATGTTAACCTCTTTGCCAGGAGTTCCATCGGGCTTGTCATAGCCTACTAAAATGGCTTTTATCTTTTTCCCTTGAAGCTCCGGAATGGAACCGATCTCGCTGGTCACCTTGAGCCAGTTGTTGCTTTCGATGATGCCGGCTTCAGCCTGGCCACGGGGGGAGACCTTAAAACCGTACTGATCGACGGCGTCATAATCGCTCAGATAGGTTCCGTCGTCGAATTCAAGGTCGATGGATGTATAATTGCTGGTGTATTCGTAATCGTAAATATTGGACTGGATATCCTCGTTGATGTAGGGCATCACCATGTAAGAAAGCTTGGTGTTGGGATGGATGTCTACATCGAGGCCATCGTAAATTTTATAAGAGGCGTTGGCGCTTTCCTCGTTTTTCACGCCGTGGACAAGAAGGGCCTGATCGCCTGTCCAGCCCAGATTGGCGCGGGAGCTTGTGTTGCCCCAGAGTTCCGCCGGGCCTTTGCCGGCTGTGAAACCGAACCCATCCTGTTCGGTGGAGGAGTCAACGCCTTCAATGGTGGCGTCGGCATACATGCCAAAACCAGAGAACTGGATGGTTCCACCGTTGGTGGTACCCGATCCGGTGCCCCGTTTGAGAACGTTGAGACGGATATACTTGTAAGAGCCGAGGTTTTTACTGACCGCGAAGTTCTGCACCTGCTTGTTGGAGGTCCAGACCACGGATTTGCGGGAATCCAATTCCACCCAGTTTTCCTTGTTGTTAGAGCCTTCGATGGTCCAAGAGTTCAGGACACGGCTGGAATATTGGATATCATCGTTTGCGCCTGCAATATAGTAGGCCTCTGGGGTGATGGGTTTGTCGTACTCAAAGGTGATGCTGAAGGGGCATTTTACATAGGAGTTGTTGCCTGGGTGGTCTTTGGATCCGCTTAAACACAATTTGGTACCGGTATTCTGATCGATCAATTTGTCCAGGCCTTCGTCTGAACTACCGGTGTATTCCGGGGAAATAGTAGGGATGCCCGCAAAGTTTGTGTACTCGCCGGAAGCTTCCGTGACGGTGGAAGTGGTAGTGACGGTATGTCGAAGACCTTCCGATGAAACCATTGTCGGATTGATCTCCGGATCGGTTGTTTCAAAGGACGAATAAAAAGTTTCCTGTCCCGAAGGAGCATCATCTGCTGGGGTAGCCAATACGCTAAAAGGCAGCGCTGAGGTTACCATGGTGACGGCAAGGGCTATGGAGAGCAGTTTCTTTCTAAACTTTGTTGTATTACTTTCATCTTTTTTCATTTGTTTTATCACTTAGAATCCCTCCTGTCTTACATTGGAGTGGTGGATAGGCCTTTATATCGTCGCCT
>CALCVR010000060.1 GCA_937905915.1 uncultured Eubacteriaceae bacterium | reverse complement strand
CATCCACTATAGCTATGGCGACACGGACAATGTGGTCATCAAGGGAGCCGGGGATATCCGTTGGGGTATCGATATCCGAGGCGGCGTAGACGTTACCTTCCGCCCTGAGGAAGGCTATGACGCTGAGGATAAGGACATGGATGCAGCAAAATCCATCATTGAAACCCGTCTGGTAAACCAAAACATCACCGACTACGAATTGTATGTCGACTACAACAAGGACCGTATTATTTTGCGATTCCCATGGAAGTCGGACGAAACCGATTTCGACGCCTCTAAGGCGATCCAGGAATTGGGCGAAACAGCTTACTTAAGCTTCCGCGAGGGAACCGACGCCAATGAGAATGGCGAGCCGACAGGGGAGCTCATTTTGGACGGTCAGCATGTTGTCAACGCAGAGCCTGCCATTGACAATTCCACCGGAACACCTAAGTATGTGGTTTCCTTGGAGTTTGACGACGAAGGCAAAGAAAAATTTGCCGAAGCTACAGGCCGTCTGGTGGGCAAGAGCATCTCCATTTGGATGGACAATCAGCTGATCTCAGCGCCCACTGTTAACTCCCAGATCAACGACAACAAGTGCCAGATCGAGGGCAACTTTGACGCCGACAGCGCCAAGGAACTGGCCAGCAAGATCAAGGCCGGCGCCCTGCCCTTCAAACTGGAAACCGATTCTTACGGCACTGTCAATCCCACTTTGGGTATGAAGGCAAGAGACTCGATGGCCATTGCCGGCGTTATTGCCTTGGCTTTGATCGTAATCTTTATGATAGTGTATTATCGCCTGCCAGGCGCAGTGGCATCCATCGCTTTGATCGGTCAGGCAGCTGGCGCTATCGCCGCTGTATCGGGATACTTCGCCTTCTTCCCGAGCTTTACTTTAACTTTGCCAGGTATAGCCGGTATTATCCTATCCATTGGTATGGGCGTCGACTGTAACGTTATTACCAATGAACGCATTAAAGAGGAAATCCGCGCTGGTAAAACCATTGACGGCGCCATCGACGCCGGCAATAAGAACAGCTTCTCAGCCATCTTTGACGGCAACTTGACCAACGTCATTGTGGCAGTTATCCTGATGGGAGTCTTTGGCCCGCCGGAGAGTTTGTTTGCCAAGATTTTGAGCCCCATTCTCTCGTTCTTCGGCCCGGCCGCCACTGGCGCAGTTTATTCCTTCGGATATACCTTGCTGTGCGGTGTTATTTTGAACTTCATCTTTGGCCTCGGCGCATCCCGCCTGATGCTCAAGTCAATTGCCAGGTTTAAGATCTTTAGAAAGCCCTGGCTGTATGGAGGTGATGCGAAATGAAAAAGATGATGAATATTGATTACGTCGGCAAGAAAAAATACTTTTTCATTTTCTCCCTGACCTTGATCGTCCTTGGTCTGGTATTCAACATCATCTTCGGAACACAGATGGATATCCAATTTAAGGGCGGCACGATGGTATCTTATACCTTCCAAGGCGATATCGACAAGGATGAGGCGGCGAAATTGGTTCAGGATACCATTGGCCAACAGGCTACCGTTTCCATCACTGATGACCGCGCCACCAATTCCAATAAAATGTCGATTGACTTGCCTGGCGACAAGGAGTTGACTCCTGAAAATCAGGATAAGCTTTCGGAAGCCATGAGCGAGAAGTACGCAGACAATCAAATTGAATTCTTGGAAGCAAACTCGGTTGACCCCACCATGGGAAGCGAGTTCTTCGCCAAATGTATGGTGGCGGTTGGGTTGGCAGCAATTTTCCTGATTTTATACATCGGTATCCGTTTCCGGAAAATCGGCGGTATCTCAGCAGGTATTATGGCCATTATCGCCTTGCTGCATGATATTACGATTGTCTACTTTGTGTTTGTCATAACCCGCATCCCGGTGGATGATAACTTTATCGCCGTTATCCTGACCATTTTGGGTTATTCCATCAATAGCACCATCGTTATTTACGACCGTATCCGTGAGAACCGTCGTCTGATGGGTCCCAAGGCTGAGATCGGTGAGGTAGTCAATCGAAGCATCAATCAATCGTTTACCCGTTCCATTATCACCAGTGCCACTACTTTTGTGGCCATCGGTACGGTGGCTGTAGTGGCGATGGTGGCAGGCGTTAGCTCGATCATCAGCTTTGCCCTTCCGATGATGGTGGGTATCCTATGCGGCTGCTATACATCTCTGTGCATTGCCGGTCCATTGTGGGTTACTTGGCGCCGTCATAAGCTGAAGAAGCAAGAAGGCGTTAAAGTGGAGCAGGCAGAAAATTAGTCGACTCTTTTTGAGATAAATCTAGTTATGGGCATTTCGTTCGTCGAAATGCCCATAATTTTTTATAATTTTCCTCCTAAAAAACGACTACACAAACGGAAATCTTTGTGATATAATACGTTACAAGAGTTGGTTCCTTTTATTGCGGGCAAAAATGAATTGCGTTTTACTGTTATTGGGCTAACAGTGAGACTGCCTAAGTTGGTTTGAACTCGCATATCAAGCGGGAGGAGGTCGATGTTCAACATAAGAAGTTATGGCTGCACCGGATGCATGAAAGAAATCTTTTGAAGGCAAAGTTTCTGAGAGTGCTAAACGGTAATGCGGAAAAAACCGTATATGTTGGACGACCCTTTCCTTTAGAGCATTTCGATGCTCTGTGGCTGCCGTTTGATACGGCGTGCAAATTTGCATTTGCTGCAAAATAAAGGAGTGAAGAAGATGAGTAAGCGCATCCGACAGGGTCTGGCCGTTTTACTAACCCTGTGCATCCTGTTTACATTACCTGTGATTTCATCCATGGCAGCAGAACCTGCCATCAATGTAACGCCTGACGCAGAGACCTCTTCGGCCGTAGTGGATATCATGATCCCCGACGCTGCCAATGAAGAAGTTTCCGTCATCTGCATGACCCCTGACTTTGAGGGCACTGATGCCTCTGAGTGGGCTATGCATCCCGAGCAGATCAGCTATTTGAATCAGATCGCTTTGGACGAAAGCGGCGCTGGCCAGATCACCTTCAAGACCAAAGATGAGGCTGTTGCTGGCAACTACACTGTGATCGTTGGTTGGACCGGTGGTCCCAGTGTTCAGACTTTCAAGTTCAAGGAAGATGTCCCGGAAGATACTTATACCATCACTTCCGATAAGGACAGCTATGTGGTCAATGAAACCATCAACCTGACTATCACAACTCCCGCAGACGCCAATGGCGTTGGAATCGTGAATGAGAACGGCAGAGCCATCAGCATGCTGAAGGTTAAGAGCTACTTTAACGATGACTACACCAAGAAAATCTGGGAAGTCCAAGTTCAAGTAGGCACTGCTGGCGATCGTGAGTTAGGCCTGAGAGTCAACCAGGGCGGCAAATGGATTGACACCGACGCTAAGTTGAATGTTACCATTACCAAGGCTGTGGTTGAGGCTGCTAAGATTTACGAAGCAGACTTCCAGGCAGATAGCGTTGCAGCTAATGAGGCTGTCCAGGTTAAGATTCGCACCAATCTGGCTGCTGCAAAGGTCGGCGTACAGAACGAAAACGGCAAATGGATTACCTCTAAAATTGTCGGCGAACCTGAAGTAGTCGAGAATGAAAAGGTATGGACCGTTGAGTTGTCGGTTGGTACTGCTGGCATGCGTATCCTCAGCTTCGTCGCTGCGGATGCCAATGGCGAATGGGCACCGGTAAGTGTTCAGGATAGCATTATCATCAAATAATTTGTGATAACTAAGGCTAAAAGATTCCCCAGCAGTTTAAAACTGCTGGGGAATTTCCTTTTTATCTTACCTCAATGATTTCAGGAGGAGAAGGCCATTGGATGTCGTAAGGAAACTGCTGCTGTTGAGGGATATCACGTAGGGCTTGACGATAAGTTCTCCAGCTTAAAGTGATATGAGATTCAATGTCAGGCATTTGAGTCCAATCGGATTGATTTAGCAATCGATTGCGACGCTGACGAACTTGATGAGCTTGCTGTTGACGGTCGAAATCTTTGGCTTTTTGAAGCCAAAGATCGTATTGAGTAGAGATTTCCTGTTCTAGCGTATCGCGATAGGGCTCGGTTAAAACATAGGTTTCGTATTGGTAGAACGTTTGCCCCTCTATTTCGTAGGGAGCGACTTGATCGGCAAAAAGAAGGTAACAGGAGTCTTGACCGAAAGGACTGATGAGAAATGGTTGGGGATACACATCGCTTTGCATTTTCATAAAAAAGAACCTCCTTTTAAATAAACTTAATATTTGCCGAAAGCAGATACATGAAACCATACTTCTGATGCGGTAAGATCTTCACCGGAATCCCAGATACTAGGATATCCAGATACCCTATCCTTTTCCACACTTATGGGGATCCATAAAGGAGAAATACCGGAACTAGGGCCTACTTGTTGTACAATTACCGAAGGAATCTCAGAGAAGGATTTAGGAAAGACAATGCTAATGGAGTGTTGTAAAGGAATACGGCGTCCATCAGTATGTAACTGGTTAAAATTCATATTATTCCATGTGCAGATACCATCGATGGACATATGTCCATCAGGATACTGCGTAACGGTACAGGAGAGCATACCAGTCATGGATTGGCCTTCAGGACAAATGGAGGTCTTTTTTAACGATTGATGAGTAATAGCAGGATACATTTGGCACCACGGCTGCCATGTAGATGAGTAAAAATTTCTCCAAAAGATCCTTGACGTATTTTGAGTATAGTAAATCTGATAAGTTTTGTCTTCTTTGCTCATTACTTGTAAGAATCCAGCGCTGGTATCGGGGTAATGCCGTCCTCCAGTAGCGTTGGAAGAATATCCCTGGGTATAAATGCCCATTGCGGTAATTGCATTGAGATCAGCAGTCCCCAATTCCGAACGGAGAGAAAGATGGCGGGAAAGATCCGACTGCAATTCTTCTACCGTTTCCAAAGCAGATTGTGCTGTCTCTTGAGCATCGGAGGCTTGAGAAGCAATAGAATTGGCCGTTTGCTGGGCTTCCCTGGCAGTTGAGAGGGCAGAACTAGAATCTTCAGCACTGCTATCAGCCGTACTTTTTGCCTGTTGAGCGATTTGTTTTGCTTGGTTGGCAGTTTCAATTGCCTCATCACCAATGGCTTCGGCTGCTTCATTGGCTCGATCGGCCGCTTTTTGAGCGTTTTCGGCAGCCGACTGCAATTGACCTTCTACTCCTCCACCTTGACCGACAAGATCAGTTAGATCGTCTTTTAATTGGCTTCCTTCTAAAATGACATCGTTAAGTTGAGGTAAGAAATCCACAGCTGATTCTGAAGGCTCTTGTCCCTCTAGATTGGGGAGAAATAAAATATCGAATACATAGGATGAGATACTCTCTTGTTCTTTTACTAAGAAAAGCTCAAAACGAGTACAACCGGCACAGGCAGTACATTGAGGATCTAAATCGATTTCCATGCAACCCTTAGATGCATCGATAATAGAGATGCCATTGGTTTGTATTACCAAAGTGAGATCGGATTTTTTTACATAGAGAATGGGACGACATCCTTCTAAATCAGAAGGTTTACCATGTTCTAGAAGGGTCAAGGACAATACAGTAGAGTCGTTTTGTTTGAAAGACAAGGGAGCTGTTTGCGCGGATTGGTACAAATCCAGGGAAATAGGATAGGCTCGCTTCATAGTTGGTCTCCTTTCAGATGTTTTTTCATTGGGTGGAGAGGCCGAATACCCAAGAGACATAGGATTAAAAAGAAAAAATTATCAAAGGGAAGGTTTACTTTAATAGGCCGTCTTTCATTACATAGTGGAATGACGTGTTTTTTGACGTTCCATTTTAATAATGCCATCAAAAAGATGCCGAGGATCGGCTCGGACAAGACGAGAAAACTGCAACAAGACAGCTACATGAGGATATGCTATTCCATTTTCCCACTTTGAAATAGTGGTTTGATCTACATTTAATAGATCGGCCAGCTGACACTGGGTAAAGCCTGATTTCATACGGTAAGCGCGAAAAATATTATATTCTTGCATCATTGTGTCATTCCTTTCTCAATAGATTTCATTATGAACGTGTGGTATGGCTTACCACGCGGACCTGACGTGGACATCTCAAATAGACGCAACTGTAGGTTTTTCCTCCTGTGCGAAATGCCCAGTGACATCCAGGACACAAAGTGCGAAAGAATGCGGAAGGGCTTTTTGGTGAAGAGCGATGCTGAGATTGAGAAAATAAAACATCCATTTCAAAATGCCTCCTTAAGAAATTAGCAAAATAAATAGTTTGGATTGTTTTATAAAACAATTATTGTAAGAAAAGAGCATATCAGGATGAAT
>CALCVR010000059.1 GCA_937905915.1 uncultured Eubacteriaceae bacterium | reverse complement strand
CATTAGCCTTCTTTGGAACCACTCGCCTTGCGAGTGGTTTTCGTAATACAAAAAGGACGAATCTGTGCTAAAAGCACAGATTCGTCCTTTTAAGGTGTAAAATAGTAGGCATCTTCCGCTCGATGGGTATGTACTTGGAAAACACGATCCAGGTACTTTTTTTGAAATAAAACATCCGGCGTATCATCCGCCACAAGTCGGCCTTCTTCCAACAGTACAATTTTATGGCTATATCGCAACGCATGAGATAGGTCATGCAGCACCATTACAATGGTTTTCCCTTCGGCATGAAGGTTTTGTAAAAGTTCCAAAAGTTCAAATTGATGTTTCAGATCCAAGTAAGTGGTGGGTTCATCCAAAAAGATAATATCCGGATCTTGTGCCAAAACCATAGCAATGTAGACTCTTTGACGTTGTCCGCCGGATAATTCCGTCAGATCCCTAGTAGCCCACTGGGAAACTCCTGTAGACTCCATCGCCTTCTGTACCGCTTGACGATCCTGTACCCTCATTTTTCGGGAGAGCCCTAAATAAGGAAAACGGCCATGGGATACCAAGCGCTCTACGGTAATGGATGGGACACTACGCATCTGCGGCAAAAAAGCCGCTGTACGGGCAAACTCTTTTCTCCCATACTGGCAGAGAGGAAGATTTTCTAGAAAAATCCCCCCCTTTAAAAGGGGCAGTTGTCGCGCAGCAGCTCGTAATAAAGTGGTTTTTCCGCATCCATTTGGGCCGACCAAGGAAGTGATCTTCCCTTTTGGAATGGAAAAACTGAGGTCCTTTAAGATGGGCTGTCCTCCATATCCGGCTGTCACATGGCGAAATTCAACCATAAACACGACTCCTTTTATGGCGTAGAAGCAGAAATAGGAAAAACGGTCCTCCCAATAAAGACATCACGATACCCACCGGCAATTCAAAGGGTGCAAACAGTATCCGCGCCAATAGATCACATGACATTACAAATACACCGCCTAGCAAAGCTGAAGCCGGCAAAAGCCAAACATTATCATTTCCAATCAACCGTCTTGCTGCGTGAGGGACCAAAAGTCCTACAAATCCCAAAAGTCCCGCAAAGCTGACGGCAGCGCCTGCCAACAAAGCTGTGGCTACAATGGCTAAAAAACGGGTGCGTCCAATATGAAGTCCCAAACTGGCGGCGCTCTCCTCCCCTAGCTGCAACACATTGAGATCGGTGGCCAGAAATCCCGCCATAACCAGGCCAATCAAAAGGTACAAAGCAGCTCCCTGGATGGCTGAAAATGTCACCCCGGAAAATCCACCCAGCATAAACCCTGTAGCCCCCATGACCGTATCGGGATACAAAAGGGTGATGGTGTCGATTCCCGCCGTCAACATACTGCTGACGGCAATACCCGCTAAAATCAAGGTCGTCCGGGATAGCCCTGCCCGCAAAGCCAATCCGTAGATCAAAAGAGTGGCTAAAAGCGCTCCTATAAAGGAAGCTGCTGACACGATCCCCGAAACTCCCGGAAGCAGGATGGCCGACAATAAAGCGAAAAATCCGGCGCCTGCATTAACGCCAATGATGCTCGGGCTAGCCATGGCATTGTTGAGTACCGATTGGATCAATACACCAGCCACAGCCAAAGCACATCCAGCCAAAAGACAGCCTAAGGTTCGCGGAAGACGCACGTGCATTACCACGCGCCAAATGGTGTCCCCTTGGTCGCCAGCCTGTAAAGAGGATAGGATCTGGCCTATGGAATAATTTTGGCTTCCGCAGCGGATGCTGGCCAAAATCGCCACGCACAATAAAAGAAGCAGAATTCCAAGCATTCCCCATTTCCCTTTACTGGATTTGGGTGGCAAGATCCGGGTACAAGATTTTCGCAAGATAGGCATAACTCTCCCCCCAGCGGGCATTGGGTTTATAATGGAAAAGATCTTTGGGCAGCAGTACATATCGTCCTTCTTTTACTGCCGTAAGCCCTGCCCAAGCCGGATTGTTTTCTAAGTGCTCCTCCATATAGGATAGCCCCTTTTCCTCGCTGGATCCCATGGTCACCACAAAAATAAAATCGGGATCAGCGGCGATGATCTCCTCAATGCTCACGTCTTCCAAAAGGCTTTCATGTTGAGACACTAAATTATTTGCTCCCAAATCCCGCAAAATGACGCCGACTAAATTGTCCTCTCCTTTCGCCTTGGCACCGGTGGAAAAAGCGCGGATGAGCAGGACCGATGGATGCGGTTTACCTTCTACCGCTTGCAAGGTGGCGTCAATCTGCTTTTGTATCTCTAATCCATTTTTCTCATAAAGATCCTGACGTCCGGTCATGGAACAAAATTGTTTCAACATATCTAGATATTGAGAAAATTCATCCACCCGGTAATAAGCGTGGGGAATCCCTGCTTCGGTTAAAGCTTGATGGAGGTCCACATGCTCAGCGGTATCGGCCGATAAGATAAGAAAATCCGGGTTTAATGCCAGAACTTCTTCTAGATTAGGCTGCTGGACCGTCCCTACAATGGCCACGTCCTCCCCTAATTCCAAATGGCGTTCCTTGACGGCGTCATTGGTGGTTCCTGTCAGTTTCCCTCCTGCCAGCACCCATGTTTCTCCGAAACTTCCATAGAGAGAAACCACACGATCCCAACTAGTGACCGTTACTTCATACCCCATAGCGTCAGTGAATGTCATCAATTGACCGGCGCTTGAGCTCTCAACCTGAGCTGAGTTGGCGCTTTGGATAGAAGAGGATTGTCCCGTTTCTTCAGCCGTACATCCCGTAAACAGACACAAGGTAATGACCATCACCATCAACAACCGAAATCTCCGCAAATCAAAAACCTCCTGTTATTTTATTGTTCTCATGACTTTCATCAAATGTTCTACCACGATCTCTTGAGCCTGAGGCAACTCACTGAGTCCTTGCATTGTACAGCGCACGTCACATCCCGCTTGTTTCAGTCTGGATTTCCAGCTGTTCTTTTCCCCCGCAATATCGTCATAAGCGTGCTTTCCCGCTGTCATCATCAGGGGAACTAAATGCAGCCTCGTGTATTGGCAACGCGATAAATAGTTTAACACATCTTGTAGATTTGGAAAACCCTCCACAGTACCAATTACAATATCGTCCCGACCCATAGTGTGAAAAATCCCCTGTAGGGCAGGATATACCACATTGGAAAAACAAGAGGTTCCATGTCCGACCAACACAAGTATTTCATCGTTTTTAGGGCGGTATAATTGGTCCAAGCCATCGGCAAGATGTTTTAAATCGGCTGTACTGGAAAGCAAGGGAGGAGATAACAAGAATTGTGTAAAGTTTGGCCTCCATTTGGCTGTATCGGCCTCTAGCTCACGGTATTTGACACCGTCCAGCAGGTAGGTGGACTGTACCACTATATGAGTATAGCCCTCCTTTTTGACAACGCTAAGGCCTGATTCCAATCCTTTTGACGTTACCGAAAAAAAATCCGCTTCTGATGCAACAGCTTTCATGGCTTCATCCATCGAATTCATAGCCGCTCGTCCATTTGGATAATTGGTTCCAAAATGTACGGCTAATATTGCTTGTTTCATAAACGTTCTCCCTGCCTGATTTCATTTGGTAAAAAAAGCGGTACGCCCTATTTCTCGACGTACCGCTTTTTGTTTTTTTATTATATTTAGTTTGCCAAATAAAGTCAACCGCTTTTCCATTCTAATATTAAATTCCATGGTTGGGCGTCATGAGTTGAGCAATGACATCGGCGCATTTTTCAAGTCCAATAACGCCGCTGTCCAAACACAGATGGTAGTTTCTGGCCTCACCCCAGGATTGATCGGTATAATACTTATAATAAGCTTTTCTCCGCTTATCCTTTTCCAAAATCCTCTTATCCGGCGTGGTTTCTTTTTCTCCATAAATCTCTACAATACGCTTCCTCTTAAAGTCCATGTCGGCGTGAATGAAAACGTTGAGGCAATCGGTGCGATCCCGTAAAATATAATCAGCGCAACGGCCTACTATTACACAGGGTTCTTTACTGGCCAGTTCTTCTATCACCCTACGTTGAGCAAAATAAAGCTGGTCTGAAACGGTATAGTTGTAATAGGTTCCCCAGTTACTCAAGCTGAAAAGTAGACTGCTTGTAGCACTGGTTTCTTCTCCGTGTTCTTTGATAAAGGACTGAGCAAATCCACTTTTCTCTGCAATTTTGGTTACCAACTCATTGTCGTAGTATGAAATGCCTAATTTTTCTGCCACCATTTTTCCAATCCTACGTCCTCCACTGCCAAACTCCCGGCTGATGGTAACAATTCGAAAACTCATATAGATTCTCCTCTCGGTCCACTAGTGACAAAAGCATAAATTTATTATAGCAATTTCACTACATCCTATCTCTATTTTTTATTTTAACACAAATAATTGTCTAAAACAAGACGTTTTTGTTGCAATTCTTCCCAATAGTGTCTCTAAATTTGGGCCTAGTATATTTTAAGTAGGGTGTTCAAACAATACTTTTGAGGGGACTCAAAAAATGCAATACAAAACAGGATAATCATGATACAAACATTCCACCTTCTGTGAAAGGAGAGCGGCCTGTATGCATTTTACTAGAAAATTAACCGATTCTGTAAGCTGGGTAGGTGGATGTGACCGTCGCCTAGCCTTGTTTGAAAATTTATTTCCTATCCCCCGCGGAGTGGCCTACAACTCCTATTTGATCATGGATGAGAAAACCGCACTGATTGATACGGTAGACTCTTCCATTTCCCGCCAATTTATTGAAAATATTCTTTCTGTTTTAGAAGAAAGAACCCTTGACTATTTAGTTGTCAATCATATGGAACCGGATCATTGCGCCAACATCGTTGATCTAATGCTTCGGTTTCCAGATTTAAAAATCGTTGGGAATCCCAAGACCTTCCCCTTAATTCGGCAATTTTACAACATGGAGTTAGACGGCCGTACAGTAACCGTCCAAGAAAACGATTCCCTTTCTCTTGGAAAACACACATTGCGCTTCTACTTTGCCCCTATGGTTCACTGGCCGGAGGTTCCGCCGATGCTTTTGGTAGTTTTGGCGCTTTAAACGGAGCTTTGTTCAACGACGAGGTGGATTTTGACCGCGACTGGCTACCGGACGCACGGCGTTATTATGGGAATATTGTGGGCAAGTACGGTCCACAGGTGCAATCCGCATTGAAAAAACTCTCTGGTTTGGACATCAGTATGATTTGTCCGTTGCACGGTCCTGTGTGGCGTAGTAATCTTGGGTATTTATTGGATAAATACACACAGTGGCCATCTTCTACGGATCTATGTATGGCGACACGGAAAATGCCGTCGATCTATTGGCCGGCGGCCTTGTGGAAGCGGGTGTAAAAAAGTTATCTGTTTGTGACGTCTCCAGCACCCACGTCTCCACCCTCATCGCCGAAGTCTTCCGATGCAGTCATCTGGTGCTTGCCTCGCCTACCTATAACAATGGTATTTATCCCGCCATGCTTAACTTTCTCCATGATATGAAGGCTCTTAATTTGCAAAATAGAACCATAGCGTTAATTCAAAACGGTTCATGGGTTCCAGCTAGTGGCAATCAAATAAAGTCTCTCTTAAACGAGATGAAAGGAATACGCATTTTGGATCCTATGGTAACCATTAAGTCATCTCTAAACGACGAGACATTAGCATCCCTAATTCAATTGAAGCAGAGTATTCTTTCCTCCTTATTCTCTTTGTAATCCAGTGTAGCAAAAGGACTAGGCTAAAAAGCCTAGTCCTTTTGTTCGTTTATTTTCTACGACAGTTCTTGACGGCGTCTATAAAATCCAAGATTTCTTGTTTTGGTTCCAGCGGATATAGTAGGCCGTATGGAATGGCATACTCCCAATCCACTGGTACGGTCACCAATGAAGGATGGATATCCTTCCAGCACTCCAAATTGAGAAGTACGTTTCCCGTCTGTTCACAGCGGTTAAAAACTTGGATATCGTAGAAATGTTCCGTATCTTCGATGTGAATCTGAGGATGATTCTGCTCTAGGTCGTTTCTTAAAAAGTCATTGAGCGGCGAATCTCCCCGCTTTACCATCATCAAGGTCTCTCCATAGAGATCGCTGACTTTTAGTCTTTTCTTGCAGGCCAACCGGTGTCCTATTGGCACGGACACACATTTTTTATAACTTCCCAGCTGGTACATATTGCACCGGTTGAGCCACTGGATAGAATCACATACACCCACAATAAAATCAAACTGATTTCCGATTTTATCAATGACCGATAAAATTCCGTTATGATCGTCCTCAAAAGGGATGATTTCTATTTT
>CALCVR010000058.1 GCA_937905915.1 uncultured Eubacteriaceae bacterium | reverse complement strand
CCGGTACCGCAGCACATCCTGGACCATTTCTCCCACTGTTACCTCTTGCCCCTCCAAAGGGCGCCAGGAATCAGGATTATGACAATAGAGGCATCGCATAGGGCATCCCTGCAAAAATAATACATACCGAATACCGGGGCCATCCAAAGCGCCAAAGGTTTCTCTGGAATGGATTCTGCCGGTAATGTCCAGATCGGTCATGCCAATTCTCCTTCCCAAAGGGATTGCTTTAAAAACGGGTGTGGAAGGTACGGTTGATGACGTCCAGCTGCTGCTCCCTGGTCAGACGGATGAAGTTGACGGCATAACCCGACACGCGGATGGTCAGCTGAGGATATTTTTCAGGATGATCCATGGCGTCCAGCAGGACGTCACGGTTGAGGACGTTGACGTTGATGTGATGTCCACCCTCCTTAAAATAGCCGTCCAATAGGCCGGTGAGATTGGCCGATTTATCCTCTTCGTCCCGACCGAGAGCACCGGGCACGATGGAGAAGGTGTAGGAGATACCGTCCTCGCTATAATCATAGGGGAGCTTTGCCACCGACATCATGGAGGCCACACAGCCGTTTTGATCCCGGCCGTGCATGGGATTGGCGCCGGGTGCAAAGGGTTCGCCGTGCTTGCGGCCGTCAGGGGTGGAACCGGTCTTTTTGTCGTACACCACGTTGGAGGTAATGGTCAAAATGGACATGGTGGGGATAGAACCGCGATAAGTGGTTTGACGGCGCAGCTTCTTCATAAACATCTTGACCACGTCTACAGCGATCTGGTCAGCCCGGGGATCGTTGTTGCCGAACTTGGGATAATCGCCCTCAATTTCAAAATCCACCACTAGATCCCGGTCGTCGCGGACGGGCTTCACCTTGGCGTACCGGATGGCGGATAGGGAATCCACCACCACCGAGAGACCAGCGATACCACAGGCCTCGGTGCGAATGATTTCGTCGTCGTGGAGAGCCATCTGGAGACTTTCATAACAGTATTTGTCGTGCATGTAATGAATGACATTGAGGGTGTTGACATATAGCTTGGAGAGCCAGTCGCAGATGTGGTCAAACTTCTTCACAACGTCGTCGTAGTTTAATTCTTTGCCGCGCACGGCCAGAAGTTCGGGGGCCACTTGGTCGCCGGAGATCTCATCCCGGCCTCCGTTGATGGCGTACAGTAGAGCCTTCGCCAAGTTGGCCCTGGCGCCAAAGAACTGCATTTGTTTGCCAACCCGCATGGCCGATACACAGCAGGCGATGGCGTAGTCGTCCCCGAACTTGCGGCGCATTAAAACGTCGCTTTCATACTGGATGGAGGACGTCTCAATGGACAATTTAGAACAGAACCGTTTAAAATTCTCCGGGAGATTGGGATCCCAAAGAATGGTCATGTTAGGTTCCGGAGCAGGGCCAAGGTTTACCAAGGTGTGGAGAAAACGGTAAGACATCTTGGTGACTCGATGCCGGCCGTCGGTTCCCATGCCGCCGATGGACTCGGTGACCCAGGTGGGGTCGCCGGAGAACAACTCGTCGTAGGAAGGGGTACGCAAGAAACGAACCATGCGCAGCTTCATAATAAAGTGATCCACAAATTCCTGGATCTGTTCCTCGGTGTACCGTCCTTCTTCCAGATCGCGTTGGGCGTAGATGTCCAGGAAGGTGGACGTGCGGCCTAGGGACATGGCGGCACCGTTTTGCTCCTTAACGGCTGCCAGGTAGGCAAAGTACAGCCACTGAATGGCTTCCTTGGTATCCTCAGCCGGACGGGAGATATCAAATCCATAGGATTCAGCCATGCGTTTGAGCGCTTCTAAGGCGCGGATCTGTTCGGAAATCTCCTCCCGGTGTTGGATGGAACGGTCGTCCATGACCTCGTAGGCATATTCGTTCAGCGCATTTTTCTTCTGCTGGATGAGAAAATCTACGCCGTACAAAGCTACCCGCCGGTAATCGCCGATGATACGGCCGCGTCCATAGGCGTCGGGCAGTCCGGTGATGACGCCGGAATGACGGGCACGGCGCATTTCCTCGGTATAGGCGTCGAATACGCCGTCATTGTGGGTCTTGCGGTAACGGAACACCTCCTCCACTTCGGGAGGAAGGGTACGGCCGTAATGCTTGAGGGAGTTACGAACCATACGGATGCCGCCGAAGGGCATAATGGCCCGTTTTAAAGGGGCGTCGGTTTGAAGGCCAACAATGGTCTCCTTTTCCCTATCGATGTAGCCGGGCTGATAGGCGTCGATGCCAGAGATGGTGTGCGTATCGATATCCAACACACCGCCGGCTTCCCGCTCTTGTTTCATAAGAGAAGCCACTTCCTCCCACAGCTCACGAGTGCGCTGGGTAGGGGGAGTGAGAAAACTCTCATCGCCATCGTAGGGGGTGTAGTTCTTGGCGATAAAATTGCGGACGTCCACGGTCTGATTCCAGATTCCGGGTTTGAAATCCATACAAAAACCTCCTTTTACTTTGGGAATACCCTTTCCAATACCTTTAATTATACTAAAATACTAGGAATTTGTCCAGCGGGAGAACTGTAGAATATCACAAGCATTTTGCTTTGTTTTTTAGAGAAAGACGCAGATTGCCGGAAAAGGTTGCGATGGTTGGAACAAGCGTTGTATAATGATATAATTGGTGAAAAAGGGAAGGCTATAAAACGGCCATAACCGGAAGGACAAAAGGAGGATGCCCATGTTTGCGAGACTGCCCAGCGTTGGATTGTTTGGGATGCAGGCCTATATTGTGGAGGTGGAAGCGGATATTTCCAGCGGATTGCCAGGATTCGATGTGGTGGGATTGCCGGACGCAGCAGTGCGGGAATCCAGGGAACGGGTGCGTTCCGCTCTGAAAAACTGCGGGTTCGAGTTTCCAGTCAGCCGTATTACCGCCAATCTAGCTCCC